>JAPLKC010000035.1 GCA_026388255.1 Pseudomonadota bacterium
TCTCTCGTTACGTATTGCGTGTTGCCCGATGATGCATTGATGTAGGTCATGTTTCTCTCCTTTTTTTCTTACAGAAAAAACAAAGAGATAATGACCCTCTGATGGTCTAAGAATCAAGTATCATTTTGTTACGTATAGCAATGTGAATTGGATGTCGCCGGTTAAGATAAGAACAACGCTCATCGGTGGTGACAAAAAGATGCTTGTCTGGAATGATCTTCAAGAAGATCAAAAAATAGAAATATACGACAAAGGAGTTGATGTAGAAAGCAGGGAAGGCATTTATGATCTCCTTGTCAGTTACCGTTCAGGAGATATGTGGGTGCCGAAAGTGAATAAAACGGAAGCGTTGAAGCTTGAAACAGAACATTTTGTAGACTGTGTGTTAAACAATAAAACGCCCATCAATGATGGTATATCAGGATTAAGAGTTGTCGAAGTTCTTGAAGCTGCAAATAAATCGTTAATGAAAAAGGGTGAAATAGTAGAACTATGAGTCAATATTTGTCCGTATCAGATGATGTCAAGCTTGGGAAAAACATAAAACTGTCAAAGTTTATAAACCTGTACGGATGCTCCATCGGCGATAATACCAAGATAGGTGCATTTGTAGAGGTACAGAAAAATGCCGTAATCGGCAAGAACTGCAAAATATCAAGCCACACCTTTATCTGTGAAGGCGTGACCATAGAAGACAATGTTTTTGTCGGACACGGTGTAGCTTTCATAAACGACCTTTACCCGAGAGCAACAAACCCTGAAGGTGCATTGCAGACAGAGGAGGATTGGAAAGTGGAACCAACTTTGGTTAAAAGAGGAGCTTCAATTGGCTCCGGATCAACTATCCTCTGTAATGTAACAATAGGAGAAAATGCAGTTATAGGAGCCGGTAGTGTTGTAACGAAAGATGTACCGCCAGATATGATAGTGGCGGGCAATCCGGCCCGTATACTGAGAAAAATCCAGGAGGTTAAACCGTGAAAGTACCTTTTCTCGATCTTAAAATGCAGTATCAGTCTCTTAGAACAGAAATTAATCAAGCATTACAAAATGTTATGGACAATACAGCCTTTGCCGGCGGACCCTTAGTCGCGCAGTTTGAAAAGGAATTTGCCGCATTCTGTGGATCTGAGCATGCTATCGGAGTGGGTTCCGGAACAGATGCCCTGTGGCTGAGCCTGATTGCTCTTGGTGTTGGTGAAGGAGATGAAGTTATAACGGTGCCTGATACGTTTATTGCGACTGCAGAGGCCATAAGTTTTTGCGGTGCAAAGCCTGTTTTTGTTGATGTTGATGAAAAAACTTACAACATGGACACATCTTTAATTGAGGCCGCAATTACATCAAAGACAAAGGCGATAATACCGGTCCATCTTTTTGGTCAGACGGCCGATATGGATTCAATAATGGATATCGCCAGAGAGCATGGTTTACATGTCATTGAAGATGCATGTCAGGCACACGGGGCTTTATACAAGGGAAACTCAGCCGGTACAATGGGTGACGCGGGCTGTTTTAGTTTCTATCCGGGCAAGAACCTCGGAGCCTATGGTGAAGCAGGTGCTGTGGTAACCAACAACGGTGATATGGCAGACAGAATTCGCATATTGCGGGATCATGGTCAGGCAAAAAAGTACTACCATAATTTTATAGGTTGGAACGCACGTATGGATGGTTTTCAGGGCGCTATTTTAAGTGTTAAAATAAAATATCTTAATGCATGGAATGAAGCGCGTCGCAAAAACGCGCTTTTATACAATTTAGCCCTCGAAGGTGTAGATGGTCTTATTCTGCCTAAAGAGGCTGATTTCGCAAAACACGTATATCATATTTATGCGATACGCGCTAAAGATCGTGACAATCTCATAGCCGGTCTTGCCGAGAAGGAAATTAATTGCGGAATCCACTATCCTATCCCGGTTCATTTGCAGACTGCTTACGATTTTCTGGGTTATTGCAAAGGAAGTTTGCCAGTTGCAGAGAAGTGTGCCGAAGAATTTGTTTCGCTGCCGATGTTCCCGGAATTAACCAAGGATCAGATTGAGTATGTAGCTAATGGAATAAGGGATCTTCTCTAAAGCGAGATACATTTACATTGTTTCTGATTCCCAAGGATTAACGGGCATGAACGCCGTATTTTTGCATTCTTTTTTGCTATCTCATGGACCTTCAAATTATTAACCCAATCAATTTTGTAGGATGGGACAGCCTGGTTCTTGAAAAATCCGGCTATTCTTTCTTTCACTCATCTGCCTGGGCAAGAGTACTGAGCGAAGCCTATCATTATAATCCCGTTTATTTTGTATTATTTGATAGTGGACATATTTTGGCATTGATCCCGCTTATGGAGGTAGATAGTAAGATAACCGGTAAACGGGCCGTTTCCCTGCCTTTTACTGATTATTGTGAACCCATATTTGACAATCCTGAGCAACTTAATGTTCTGTTTAATGCCATGATTGATCATGGTAAGAGATTCAAATGGCGATATTTGGAATTAAGAGGTGCCCAGGACGGTTTGAACTATTCAGAATACTCTGAAAGATATCTCCATCATTTTCTGACCTTATCCCGAAAAGAAGAATCAATATTTACCGACTTCAGAAAGGGGACGAAAAGTGCTATCCACAAAGCTGCAAGAGAAGGAGTAGAGGTAAAAATCTTAAACAGTATGGAATCTGTGAGAGATTTTTATAAACTTAACTGTATTACGAGGAAGCGCCATGGGATACCCCCACAGCCTTACTTTTTTTTTAAAAAACTCCATGAACACGTTATATCGAAAAATATGGGTTTTGTTGCACTTGCTTCCTTCCGGAACAACTATATTGCCGGCGCCATGTTTGTCAATTTCGGAGAGGAAGCGATGTACAAGTATGCGGCATCATATATGGAATTTCAATGTTTAAGGGCGAATAACCTTATTTTGTGGGAGGCGATAAGATGGTATTGTCAACGTGGTTATAAGACCCTATCTTTGGGAAGAACGGAGCCTGAGAACGAAGGCCTCAGAAAGTTCAAGACAGGTTGGGGCGCTACGGAAAAGGAGATAGGATACTATAGATATAATTTAATGAAGAATACTCCCACGAAAACTGCCCAGAAAGTAGGAAAATTTAACCATTTTTTATTCAGCAAAATGCCCATCCCGGTACTCAAATCGATAGGTTCCCTGCTGTATAAACATATAGGGTGATGAATGCTGCCTAGTTTCCTCACAGCTTTTTATTATAATATAAAACCCATTGTACCAAGGTCATTACAAATCTTACTCAGAAGGCTTATGGCTAAATACAAACTGAACAGTTGCAGAGATGTCTGGCCGATCGATGAGAAGGCAGGTAATCCCCCTATTGGCTGGAACGTATGGCCGGAGGGCAAGAAATTTGCCCTGATCTTAACTCATGATGTTGAAACCGCAGGTGGTCACGACAAAAGCCGCGAACTGGCCGATCTCGAGCAATCCATGAATTTCTGTTCATCTTTCAACTTTGTGCCTGAACGATATTCTGTCTCACCGGATCTGCGAAAGTATTTGAATACGAAGGGTTTTGAAGTGGGGATACACGGGTTATACCACGATGGAAAGCTCTACCGTTCCAGAGAAATATTTCTTGAGCGAGCTTTCAAAATCAATAAATATCTTGAAGCATGGGGAAGTGTTGGTTTCCGATCACCATTTATGCAGCATAACCTCGATTGGATTCATGATTTAAATATCGAGTATGACGCCTCAACCTTTGATACTGATCCATTTGAACCTCAACCTGACGGCGTGGAGACAATATTCCCTTTTTGGGTTGCAGACAAGAGCAAAGAAAAAGGATATATCGAGCTCCCGTGTACACTTCCACAAGATTTTACGCTATTTAAGCTTCTCGAAGAGCAGGATATTTCTATATGGAAGAAAAAATTAGACTGGGTTGTGGACCGTGGCGGCATGGTATTGGTAAATACCCATCCTGACTATATGAATTTCGGAACATCCAAGCCGAATATGGAAGAATATCCTATCAAATATTACACAGATCTTCTTGAATATATTAAAAAAAAATACGAAAGACAGTTCTGGCATGTACTGCCTAGGGATATTGCAAGATTTTGGTTCAATAATTTCAAAAATTGAGGTAAGATAAAATTAACAGACAATTTATTAGAAATAAAAACAACAGCTTATGGATCCACTAATGCAAAAGAAAATATGGATCGATTTAGACAATTCACCGCACGTGCCATTTTTTAAGCCGATCATAGGCAAATTGCAGGAAGCCGGATATATTTTATTTATTACTGCCAGGGACAGTTATCAGGTATATAATCTCGCCGATTTTATGAAGATTGAATATAAAAAAGTCGGACGCCATTATGGTAAGAACAAATTTATGAAACTTTATGGCTTTTTGCATAGAGGAATACAGTTGCTGCCGCTTGCTTTAAGGGAAAAACCTGATCTTGCATTGTCCCACGGTTCCAGATCGCAGATACTTGTATCATCAATTCTTGGAATAACATCGATTGCAATTTCCGATTATGAACACACTGCAGAAGTTGTCAGTCCAACATGGGCTCTTGTGCCCGATATTATGCATAAAGAGAAAATCAAGCATTTTAAAAAGGGTATTCTTACCTACCCAGGGATTAAAGAGGATGTGTATGTTCCGTATTTTCAACCGAATCCTAAAATTCTTCAAGAATTGGGCGTTCACACGGAGAGCCTGTTGATTGTCATACGGCCCCCGGCTGTTGAGGCACATTATCATACTGCTGAAAGCGAATCACTTTTTTTGAAAACGATTGATTTTCTTGGTAATATTGAGAATGTTTGCATGATTCTGGTTCCAAGAAATGACCGTCAAAAATTACTTGTCAAGAATACATGGCCTGATTTATATAAAAGAAAAAAGATAATCATACCTGAGCAGGTTGTTGACGGACTTAATTTGATGTGGTATGCCGATGTGGTGATTAGTGGTGGCGGAACTATGAATAGGGAGGCTGCGGCCTTAGGTGTGCCCGTCTACAGTATCTTTCGCGGAAAATTGGGTGCTGTAGATAAATACCTTGTTGATTGCGGCCGTTTAACTTTACTGGAAAATGAAGAAGGCCTGAAAAATGTTCTGAAGATTCCGAAGAGAAATCGATCAGAAGATACAATTTTAAGGAATAATCTGGCATTGACAAGTATCATAAGCAATGTTACCAAAGTTCTTGAAAATGTATTTTAGGACTGCAATCTGCATAAAAATAACTAAACATAAAAAATAAGTATAATTGACCCTTATGGAGAAAAAGTGAAAATTCTCAGTGTAGTTGGCACCAGGCCGAATTTTATGAAGGTTGCCCCTGTCTGTGCAGCAATAGAAAAGCACAACAGGCACTATGCCGGTTCTCCGCAGACCATAGAACATATTCTGGTTCATACGGGCCAACATTACGATCAACTGATGTCAGATTCTTTTTTTAATGACCTGAATCTTCCCAAACCGGATATTAACCTGGGAGTTGGTTCCGGGACGCATATTGAACAATTGGCTGAGATCATGAAAAAGTTTGCAAAAGTTTTGCTTCAAGTTATACCTGATGTTGTGATTGTTGTAGGTGATGTAAATTCTACACTTGCATGTGCGCTCGCAGCTTCAAAAATATTCCATGATTCGAAAAATGTTAAACCATCTATTGCCCATGTTGAAGCAGGTCTCCGTTCCTTTGATCAGACTATGCCTGAAGAAACGAACAGGGTACTTACCGACCATCTCTCTGATTATCTTTTTGTTACCGAAAGAAGTGGAATACTTAATTTAAAAAAAGAAGGTATTCCAGACGAAAAAGTATATTTCGTCGGCAACACCATGATAGATACCTTGCTGATTTTTAAGGATATTGCAAACAGATCAACAATTCTGTCGAATTTAGGTATTGCTTCTCAAGTCAGCAAAACAACCGGTACAGAGGAAACATTCAAGGACTGCTTGATCACTCCTTATGCTTTATTGACGCTTCACCGTCCTTCAAATGTTGACAACAAGCCACTTTTTTTGAACATAATAGAAGCTTTGGCTGAAATCTCAATATACCTCCCTGTTATTTTTCCTGCCCATCCCCGTACTGTGAATAAAATTAATGAATTCGGTATCAATAATTATTTTAACTTTTTAACGGGACTTCAGACTTGTGGAAATGGGGCACAAATCTCAGAAAAAAGAATAAACCTTATTGATCCGTTAAGCTATATCGATTTTTTATGTCTAATGTCTAATGCGAAAATAGTTTTGACTGATTCCGGAGGTATTCAGGAGGAAACTACCTGTTTAGGCATACCCTGTGTTACGGTAAGAAATAATACTGAAAGACCTGTAACAATAGAAGAAGGAACAAATATTCTTGCAGGGACGGATAAAAACAAAATAATAAAATGTTTTCATGATCAATTAAGAAAAATTGCCGCCACTAAAAGTCCGGACTACTGGGACGGCAGAGCCGCCGAAAGAATCATCGATGTTTTAGCTGCAAAGGTATACGCACAAAGAGAAAAAGAGGGATTATGTTAGCCGATCCATTAACCGGTATCACATATGTTACATTAATGGGCTTGATGCTCACATTGATTATGGGTGTAATGTCAATAACTTTGCAAAGACAATATGCCATTATCCCTTTTCTTTTTATAACCTTATTTGTTTCCGGCGGCCAGAGAATAGTAATAGGTGATTTCAATTTTATCTTGTACAGAATAGCAACATTTTTTGCGTGGGTAGGCGTGATGAGACGCCATGACCTTCAATTTATCACGCTAAACCGTATCGACAAAGTCTTTATTTACTTTGTTATTGCGGCATTCTTTTCACGTGTCCTTTTATTTGGGAGCTGGGCAAGTGTCGTGAACCGTCTTGGATTCGCCTATGATATGATCGGTATGTATTTTCTCTTCAGATGTTTGATAACAGATATGGAAGATGTTGTCCGAGTAATTAAAATCTTTACGTATTTCGCCGTAGGTGTTGCTGCTATAATGATTTTCGAATCTCTGACAGGACAAAAGTTTACTTTTTTCGGTGGATTGCAGCAGGTCGTTGAAGTTCGTGAGACAAAAGTACGGGCGCAAGGCCCATTCGGTCATTCGATCTTGGCCGGGACCTTCGGGGCAGTGCTTGTGCCGATGGCAATTTCGCTTTGGAAGGAAGAGCGTGGGGGAAAGAAGATCGCTATTATCTGTTTTTTTGCTTCGACAATCATTGTTATGACTTCCGGATCGAGTGGCCCGGTTATGTCTTATGTGGCAGGTTTATTTGGAATATTTATGTGGCGTTTTAAAAACAATGCCCGTTTTATATGGCGTGTAACTCTGGTAACTATGGTGTTTTTGCAAATTGGCCTATCATGGAACGTATGGCGTCTTTTAGCAAAGTTCAAGATATATACGGCATCAACAGCCTATCACAGGTACAAGCTCCTGGATGCTTTTTTTGAGCAATTTGGAGATTGGTGGCTGTTTGGCTCTGCAAGTACGGCATATTGGGACGAATATGGTAAGCTGGCGGATGTAACAAATTGGTTTGTACGGATTGGAGTGAATGGAGGACTGTTCACTCTTATCCTTTTTATATACATTTTTGTCCTATGCTTTAACGGGCTTGGAAAATTATTAAGAGCCAGCGAGGGTGAACCGGGAAAGCAATTTTTCTTATGGGGGATTGGAGCTTCTTTATTTACTCATGTTGTTTCATCTTTTGGAGTTGCTTATTTTGATCAAAACGTTTCCATATTTTTAACCGCTATTGCAATGATTTCACTTATTATCAGTTTGCCACAAAATGTAGCAAAAGAGGAGGAATCACTGGATTCTAAAGGGCAGTTCGTTTATTTATCGGCAAAATAAATTATAATGAATTATCACATAAAATAGTGCCTTGACAGAAGAGATTAATCTATCAATTATCATTGTAAGCTGGAATACGAAAGATTTGTTGCTGCAATGTTTACGATCTGTTATTTCAGAAATAAGTGTGTTCAGATCAGAAATTATAGTAGTTGATAATGCATCAACTGATGGTTCCGCTGCCATGGTGGAACAAATTTTCCCTGAAGTTACTCTTATAAAAAACACATCCAACCTTGGTTTTGCAAAGGCAAACAATATTGGAATTCAACGAAGTCGAGGTAAATACATTTGTTTAATAAACTCCGACATAATAGTAGAACGTTTCTGTATAGTTAACTTATATAATTACGTTGAGCAATATCCGCAAATTGCTATAGTAGCTCCAAAAATATTAAATCCGGACAGCACGCTCCAACCTTCATGTAAACAATTTCCAACATTATGGAATTGTACGTGTCGAGCTCTGGCTTTTGATACTTTATTTCCAGGAACGTCGTTGTTTAGCGGCCAATTGATGACTTTTTGGGCACATAATCAAATCAGGCGAGTAGATTCTCTCAGCGGTTGTTTTATGATGGTACGGCGTGAGGCAATAGATCAGGCGGGTTTGCTCGACGATTCCTTTTTTATGTACGCTGAGGACAAAGACTGGTGTAAGAGGTTTTGGGGTGCTGGTTGGCAGGTTGTGTTTTATCCGGGATCGACGGCTATTCATTTTGGCGGAGCAAGTTCTTCCATTGCTCCAGCAGAGTTTGCTATTGAGGAATGGCGTGCAAATCTGCAATATTGGAGAAAACATTACAATACACTGCAGCAGGCAGGATTTTATCTGATTATCATACTTCATGAACTGGTAAGAACCGTTATCGGATTAGCCGTCTATTTGGTAAAGCCATCTAAAAGAGATGTGATGTTAAATAAAATTAAGTCAAGTGCCGCATGCCTTCACTGGATGATTTCGCGAACCCCATAAATTGATCTACTTACGGAAAAATGTACGTCCTAATAACCCCCGCAAGGAATGAAGAATCCTTTATTGGAAAAACGATTGAGGCAGTAGCTGCTCAATCTGTTCTCCCGAAGGAATGGGTGATCGTTAATGATGGGTCAACAGACCGCACTGAGGAAGTAGTTGCTTCATATCAGAGAGATCATAGTTTTATAAGACTTATATCTGTCTCTGAACATCAGGGACGGAATTTTAACTCGAAAGCGTATGCCTTCCAGGCAGGTTACAGGAGATTAGAGTCTAAAGATTACCACTTTATAGGTAATTTGGATGCTGATGTTTCTTTTGAATCTGATTATTATAAAAATATATTGGAAAAGTTCAGCGAAAATTTAAAACTGGGAATAGCAGGCGGAATTATTGCCGAGCTGGTAAATAATGTTTATGTATTACAAAACATCAGCCTCAACAGTGTCGCAGGGGCAACTCAATTGTTTCGTCGGGAGTGCTATGAAAATATCGGAGGATATATCCCTATCATGACCGGGGGGATAGATACTGCGGCCGAAATAATGGCGAGGTCGAAGGGGTGGGAGGTGAGAACATTCCCGGAACTTACAGTGCTCCATCACCGACGCGTTGCTTCTGGAAAAGGGAATATATTAGCCGAAGGATTTCGAAAGGGAATTTCACACTACCTGCTCGGGTATCACCCGTTATTTCAGGTAGCACGGTATATGTCACGCATTAAGGATAAACCATATATACTGGGAAGCTTTTTTATATTGTCAGGCTATCTTTGGGCTCTGGTCCGTCGATACAAAAGGCCAATCCCTGATGATGTTGTGCGATATCTGAGAAAGGAACAGATGAGACGGTTATGGTCGTTTCTTGCTACAGGGAGTCGTCAAAAAACAGGATCAGGATAGACTTTCTCTCTCAAAAAAAAAGGCAGAATATGTGCGGAATTTGCGGCCAGTTTAATTATGTGGAGAACTCTCCGGTGGATGTTTCAGTCGTGAGAGCTATGGCCCGCGCTTTGTCTCACCGGGGGCCGGATGATGAAGGATATCATTTTTCCGGTTCTATTGGATTAGGTTTTAGAAGATTGTCGATAATAGACCTTGAAGGCGGCCACCAACCTATGTCTGACAGTGAAGAGACGATATGGGTAGTGTTTAATGGTGAAATTTATAATTTTCCTGAATTAAGAGTCGAGCTTGAAAGTCAAGGATATATTTTTAGAACGAAATCAGATACAGAAGTCATAATCCATGGTTACAAACATTGGGATGACGATGTTCTTCAACATTTGAACGGGATATTCGGGCTCGCTATATGGGATGAAAGAAAACAAAAACTTATTCTGGCACGTGACCGTTTAGGTGTTAAGCCTGTATATTACAAGATTCAGGATGGGTCTCTCTGGTTTGCTTCAGAAATGAGGTCTATAACAACCAGTGAAAGAGGGAAACCCGATGTTGATCCGGTGGCTATCAACCTTTTCCTGAGATACAGATACACTCCGTCCCCGCTTACCATAATCAATGGTATTAAAAAGCTTGCCCCGGGAACAAAATTGACTGTTGAGAAGGGAAGGTATCTGGTTGAACGCTGGTGGAAGTACCAACCGATTCCCTTTGACCCTTTGCCCGATTTCAGACAGGCCGAAGACGATCTTCTTCATCTTTACAAGCGGGCAGTTAAAAGGCAACTCATAAGCGATGTCCCGCTTGGTCTTCTATTGAGCGGAGGTGTAGATTCGGGACTACTTCTTGCTCTTATGGAGGCACATGGCAGTGATTGGCAGACATTCACTGTTGGTTTTGGCGACGAATTCCGTGACGATGAGCTTGATGCGGCAGCCAATACTGCTCGTATTCTCGGGGCGCGCAATAGTGGAATCAAGATGGAAAAGAAAGACTTCGATGATATATTTTCGAAAGTCGTATGGGCGTTAGAGGAGCCTATTGCAGCCTCATCAGCCATACCAATGTACAGTCTGTGCGAACATGTTCGGAGCAAGGTGAAGGTCGCGCTCATGGGGCAAGGCCCCGATGAGTTGTTCGGCGGATACAAAAGGCATATCGGTGTCCAATACGGTCGATATTGGAGAGCATTGCCGAAACCGTTTAGAAAACTCATGGGTTCTGTTGTGGGGTACTTACCGCGGAATGAAGCTGCCAAACGAGCAATATACTCCTTAGATGTACAGGAAAGGATGGTCAGGTATCAACATGTGTTTTCACTTATGTCCGGTGGATTTGTCGACAGCCTTTTTCAGGACGGCATTTTACCTGATGGGGCTGGAGACAGGATTCTCGAATGCTGGCAAGGTCTAGAACCCATGATAGAATATACTGATGAACTCGGAGGTTTCCAATTCCTGGAGGTTCGGTCTGCTCTTCCTGATGAATTGTTGCTTTATGCAGATAAACTTTCTATGGCGCATGGTCTTGAGATAAGAGTTCCTTTTTTGGATCAGGAGGTTGTGGAATACGCGGAAAAACTTCCGGCATCTTATAAAGTACGTAACGGATCAGGGAAATGGATACACAAGCAGGTATGCAAGAGATTCCTGCCTGATGAGATTATTAAAAGAAGAAAGCTCGGTTTTGTTACGCCTGTTGATGAGTGGTTTCGTCAGGGGGTGTACGGTGGTGCAGAGAGCAGCCTGCTTGATAATAATGCTATAATGTATAACTATTTTCAGTATGAAAGAGTCCAGCAACTGATCAAAGAGCATCGAAGCGGTCGACACAATCACTTCAAGATACTCTTTAGTCTTCTTTTCCTTAATGCTTGGTTTAACACGTTTTTGTCATGAATGGTTATTATGCTGGAGAGCTTTAATAGACAAGTAATTGAGGTTTTTTTTGTATTTCTCTTCTGGTATTGTAGATTTTACGGGATGTAGCTCCTTAGCATTATGGCGCGAGATTTGATCGCAGAATTTGAAAAGTTGCTTAAAGCTGGCATTACAATTAACCAATAGGAGGCGCTTTATGTCTTTTAAGGCGTTTATCGCTTTTTTTCTTTTTTTATTGTCTTTAGTTGGGATCATGTTTGTTGCAATGGACGGAAATAGCATGATGCAAAGAGTTTTGGCCTTGGATGTGAGAGAAATGATGGGCAAGATTAAAGATAAGATAAGTGATAAAAAGCCCCTTGATCTGAAAGTTGCTAACCTGTTAGATAAAAAAACTGCATCTAAAGAAGCCGAACTATCGAGTTATTGCATCCGTCCGGCTGTTGGTGTAAATGCTTGCGCAAATGACGGCGATGGATCAAGCTGGTCTTGCGCAACATCACCCAATGGACGCGGAGCTTTTAAGGGGTTGCCTTCCAAAATGAAACGCGGAAGCACTTATTATGTGGGGGATGGACGATACGATTGGCACATTTTGAGAGAGTCCGAATCCGGATCGCAACTCATTACAATTAAAAAAGCCATTTTAACTGACCATGGGGCTAATGCTGACTGGGATAATGCCTTAGGAACAGGACAATCTATTTTTCAAGGTTTCAAGATCACAACCGGCTATTGGATCCTGGATGGCCAAAGAAGAAATGACGACTGGAAGTCCGGCTATGGATTTGCAATAGACACATCCGAAAAAGGTGGCCCCGGGATATATGTTGGTAATACATACAGTGCCTCCCATATAACAATTAAATATTTAGAAGTAATTGGTGGCGGGGACGACAACGATAAAGGTGGAAATAATTTGATTTGTGCAGGAGGGATTCCCGGTACAACCGGTTGGAAAATCCAGTATTGTTATCTTCATGATGCAGGTGGAACGCCAATTCAAATAATTCATAATAACAATGTTCTCATAGAATACTGTTATATAGCCAGAAACGAGAGTCACCCAAAAGAGCATTCGGAAGGAATTATGGCGCACGACCAAAATGACTCGTGGATCGTCAGATTTAATATATGGGAGGACATTGAAGGAACTGCTGTAATAGCATTTGTTGGCGATAACTGGGAGATTTATGGGAATGTGTTTTATCATACGGAAAGCAATAATCCAAAAGTCAGAAAACGCTGGGGTGTCGGTAACGGTACTATTGCGACTTTTACCGGTCGTATTTGCAACAATACAAAAATATATAACAACACGTTTGCAAATATGAGAGGTCATAATAATGGTATATATTTTAGTTCAGGCCAAAAAAATGTAGCATTCAACAATCTATGGTATAGTTGTAATCATGTTGAATTTGCTAATGTTGATCATGATTACAACTGGTTCTTCAAGTCTGGCACTCAATCAGAACCAAATATCCAAAAAGGCACCGAAAACCCTTTTATCAATGAAGCTAACAATAATTTCCGTCTCTCAAAATCCACTAGTCCAGGTAAAAACGATTTAGGCGCTTTATATAATACTGATATCGACGGTAAAATTCGCGGCGCCGATGGAGTTTGGGATAGAGGAGCATTTGAATATAGTGCGGAAAAATAACTGCAAAGTAAAACAATGTTATTTTCTGTAAAATTCGATCATAGCAGTATATTTATAAACTATTGCTTCCCAGTGGCGACGGAAAAAATTGCCAAAAATCCATAATGTCTACAATGCAGAATGCACCTCATGGCTCGCTCCATAAACGTGTAATTGAGAGTGGGTTTTGGATATTTGTATTAAGAGTTGCCAATCAGATTCTTAGCCTGATTAAGATGGTTATTCTGGCAAGAATTCTTACACCTCATGATTTTGGGTTGGCAGCAGTAGCAATGCTTACTATATCGACCCTGGAAGCTTTTTCTCAGACCGGTTTTCAGGCAGCATTAATACAAAAAGAAAAGAGTGTTAGAGAATACCTTGATAGCGCATGGATTACCGCGATTGCAAGGGGGGCGGTTTTATTCTCGGTAATCTATTTCATTGCCCCTCGTGTGAGTATATTTTTTAACGTATCAGAAGCAACGCCGATTATTCGCACTGTTGCTCTCATATTACTTATCCAGGGATTTAATAATATTGGTGTTATATACTTCCAAAAAGATTTGGAATTTAAGAAAGAATTCATGTATCAAATATCCGGCACATTTGTTGAATTCATTGTTGCTGTTTCTGTTTCTTTATTGTTGAAAAACGTATGGGGTCTAGTATTTGGATTGCTTGCTGGTAATTGTACGACTCTCATCGCAAGTTACCTTCTACATCCGTACAAACCCCATTTTTATTTCGATTTTAAAAAGATAAAAGATCTTTTAAATTTTGGAGTTTGGGTCTTTGGCTCAAGCATTTTAATATTCCTGACAAGTAATGGAGATAATATGGTAGTGGGTAAAATGTTGGGGGTAAGCATGCTTGGATTATACCAAATGTCATACAGATTTGGAAATCTACCAACAACCGAAATTACCCATATGGTTTCCAAAATTGCTTTTCCAACATACTCAAAATTAAAAAATGATTTAATTCAGCTCAGAGATGCGTATTTAAAGGTATTGCAGTTCACGTTGTTTTTTTCCTTCTGCGCCGGCGGGCTTATGTTCTCTTTGGCAGATGAATTTACAAAAATTATATTAGGCGACAAATGGTTGCCAATGGTTATGCCACTGAAAATATTGGTTTTTGCAGGAATGGCACGTTCTGTTTCGGCAACAGCCGGTCCTATATTGTATGCTACGGGTCAGCCGATAATAGATACAAAAATGCAAACTCTCCGTTTTTTTATCCTTGCAATACTTATTTACCCGTTGACCAGTAAAGGAGGTTTAATTGGTGCTTCTATCGCTGTGTTCATAAGCGAGTTGGCAAGCAGCATAGGTTTTACGTTTTTTGCGATTAAGAGAACTTATTGTGGTGTCTGGAAATTTATCAGGATTTTATACCCGCTTCTTATAAACCTATTTATTACTATATGTTTAATATCAGTGCTCAGGAATGCTTTGCCTTCTTATCAGTTATTGTGGTTTATTTTAATTGCATGTAGCGGAGTTTTCACATATTTTATACTGTTTTATCCTTTCGACAGGCTTATAAATTATGGAATATATTCGTTAATGAGAGGAAGCATAAGCATATTAATAAAAAAAGTGTCTTAGATATGGGATTGAAACCGGGCAATGAGCAATATTTCAATAAGAGCTATGATTCAAAAGGGCGCTTCGTAAGTTATTGGCATCAAATAAATGAAGTAATTTCTCTTAACCCAAAAAATATTCTTGAAATAGGAACCGGCAATAAGTTTTTTTTTAATTATCTCAAAGATAGAGGGTTTGACATAATTTCCATTGATATTGACAAGAAATTAAATCCGAAAGTAGTTGGTAATATTTTGGATTTGCCTTTCAAAAAATCTGTTTTTGATGTTGTTACTTGTTTTGAGGTACTTGAACATTTAGAATTTAGTATAGTACCTAAGGCCTTTGGCGAACTTGCTCGTGTGTCTAAAAAACATATAGTTATATCGATACCTGACACCGAAAGAGCATACAGATTTAATATTCAGATTCCAAAAATTAAAGAAATTAAAAGGCTTATTACGATTAAACGGATCAGAAAGCCTCGCATTAATAATGAGGATGAGCACAGGTGGGAAATCGGTATTCAAGGTTATCCTTTAAAAAGAATTATCAATGTAATGAAAAAAACATTTCTTTATATTGAAAATACATACCGTGTTTTTGAAATGCCATGGCATAGATTCTTTATCCTGCGAAAGGCTAATGAGGCATAATGGATACCAGCATCGTATTTGTTACCTATAATAGGCTTGAATACACAAAAAAAAGTATTGTATCGCTCCTTAACAAGGACGATGATTTTTTATTATATTTATGGGATAACGCTTCTACAGATGGCACACAAGAATATTTAAAAGACATTTCAAAAGATTCCAGAGTTAAAGAAGTTGTGTTTCACAAAGAAAATGTTGGGCCAACCTATGCGCTAAATTATTTCTGGCACAAATGTGACACTGAGTTGGTAGGCAAGGTTGACAACGATTGTCTTGTAGAACCAGGATGGATAAAAATTATTTCAAAGGCTCATGAAGATATCCCGCAGCTTGGAGCTATAGCTTGCTGGCATTACAGAAAAGATGATTTTGATGAAAGTGTTGCATCAAAAAAAATTCAAAAATTCGGAAAACACTTCATATTCAGACATCCCTGGGTGTGTGGTACCGGTTTTCTTCTTAAAAAGAGCATTTTTTTGGAAGCAGGAGACTTAGAGGCTGGGTCGCCGCGTATAGGGATGACCGATTATTTTTTGAAGATAGCGCAACGAGGCTATATTAATGGATGGTACTATCCGTTGATATTGCAGGAGCATATGGACGATCCATTTTCACCATACAGCCTTACTAAAAATGATGATTATTTTCAAAAATTCCATAACATTACCTATTCAACGCGAGAGAATAAAATCAAGGATATTGAAGACAGCAAACGGATTTCAAAGGAATTTCTCAACACTTTATTATACGGACCGTTTGAAGCCAAACATTATACCGGTTGGCGCGCTAAACTTAAAAGGATTATAAGTTTAAAAAAACGTTTTTTTGCAAAACTTGATTTATTGGATAAAATAAAAAAATGAAAAGAATATATTATTTATTAATAAGCACAGTATTATTTAGTTTTATCATTATTCTTCCGTTATATTCATCAGAGGCGAAGTCATTAAATATTGTTTTTCGTTATGATGATTTTTCCAGTATTAGTTCGGACGAGTTTGATATTAAAATCTTAAATGTTTTCCAAAAATATAACATTCATTGTACATTTGGAGTCATTCCCTTTGTGGTTGAAGGCAACCAGCATAATCCAATATCTCAACCTACCTTGCCGTTGAGTGACAAGAAAGCTGAAATTGTCAGGGAAGGCATAAATAAAGGTTTTGTGGAGGTGGGGCTTCACGGGTATACCCACCAGACATACAAGATACCATCCGATAGAATATATTCTGAATTTTCAGGAGTTCCTTTCAAAATTCAGGAAAGCAAAATTGTTCAAGCAAAAACCTTTCTCGAGAAACGTCTTGCCACTAAAATCAGTACTTTCATCCCTCCATGGAATACTTTCGATGCAAACACTTTAACAGCTCTTCAAGATAATGGTTTTAAGCAAATCTCTGCCTATATCATAAGGGCGGATAGCTTATTGTCAAGTCGACTGAAATCCATACCAGCCGTTTGCGGTTTATCAAACTTGAAGGAAGCAATAGAGTCAGCACGAAAAATAAAAGACCCTCAGTCTGTTATTGTTGTTTTATTCCATAGTTATGATTTTAAGGGGATGGGAACAAGCGGCATTTTCACTTATGATGATTTAGACAATATCCTGAGTTGGCTTTCATCTCAACAGGATATCAATTCTCTTACTATTCGTGAAGCAGCGGAAAGGATAGAAGATTTAAGCGGTATACGGCTGATGAAATATGACTCTTATCTTAAATCTATTTCTTTAATACCGCATCAGTTATATCCGGCATCGCCTCATGTGTATTACTCAACAAATATTTTTGATAAATTAATACTGAGGGCGTGGATAATTACCTTCGTATTTTATTTTATCCTCATTCTAATTATAGCAAAAGTATCATTTTTTGTCGGCTCAGTTGTTCTCAGGAAAAGCAGATTTACATGGGCACTTGTTCACTACGGATCACTGTTTCTTGTCTTATTTATTTTATTTTATTTTATTCACTATCGAATACTTAATGCTTATTACCACGGAACAATCTATTACAAAGTTATGTTTTTTATTTCCTTAATTACAGAGTATATATCTTGGCTGAGCGCTTTAATTAAAGCACGAATTAATAAATTGTAATGCCAAAAATATCTGTTATTATGCCTTGTTATGATCAAGCTCAATACATTTCGGAGTCCATTGAAGGTGTACTGCAACAAACATATAATGATTTTGAGCTTATTATTGTTGATGATTGCTCTAATGATGACTCCTTGGACATCATAAAAAAATATGAAAACATGGATAAAAGAATTGTAGTCATCCATCACGAAATGAATAAAGGTGTTGGCGCCTCAAGAAACGACGCGATGGCTGTTTCAGGTGGTGAGTATATAGCTTTCTGCGACTCCGATGATATATGGAAAAAAAATAAATTGGATATTCAGCTTGCGTTTCTTGAGAAAAATCAGCAAATCGGGCTAATCCACTCCGATTCAATCATTATTAATGAAAAAAGCGAGCCAACAGGTGAGCGATTCAGTTCTATTTACCAAAAAGGGGTAAAATTGTCAGGTGATTTGTTTGAAGAACTTTGTGTTACAAATTTTATTAATATTGCAACTGTTGTAATGCGTCAAAAATGTTTAGAAGACGCAGTGCGTTTTGAGGAGGACCTGGGGTCTGTTGAAGATTGGGTGTACTGGGTAAGGGTGGCAAGAAAAAATACTATTTATTACATCGATGACGTTCTTGCAAAATATAGGGTACACAGTAGAAGCACGCGGCTCAATAGAAGCAATGTAACCACGAAAAGAATTAGAGGATATAAGCTTATTTTGGAAACGTATCCTGATATCCCCCGCAAATTGAGATCAAGGATGCTCTATTTAATAGGTGCGGATTATCTTTCCTTGACCGACAAGGAATCAGCCAAAGTTTTTTTCGGAAGATCACTAAAAGCAAATATGTTTAACATGAAAAGCATAGTCCGATATTTGATAAACTGAGTCGGTTTGCCCTCCCCCGCATGTTGAGCATAGACCAGGTAGATCAAAGAGAATACGGATATTAAGCAATACGCCATGGGGATTATCCATAAAAAAGACAAAGGATATACCCCAGGTATTAATCGAGCTGAAAGGATATAGGCATATGGGATTAGGTTATACAATCTTCTATTGTTTTATTTTGTTAGTCATCGGTTTATTTCCGTTTAATTTCCGACAATCCAACAATGCGTTGTTGAATCAGATTGACGGACTTATGCTTGCCCCGCCGAGTACGGTTTATACACTGGCTCCACCTGAAAAGTTGGTCAATATAAATGAACTTTCAGTTTTAGTAGAGTTGAAAACAGATTTTACCCAGGAAAGCGGGTATGCAAGAATTATCAGTTACTCGCTGGATCCTGAAAATATGAATTTTAGGGTGGCTCAATGGGAAGATCGTTTAATTTTTGAATTGAAAACTGCTGATGCTCCCAGGGGACTCCATTTTGAAGTTCTTAACATCTTCAACAATAATGCAAGAAAGTGGATTCTAATAAGTTGCAAGGGCAATAAAATAGCTTTTTATAAAGATGGTGAATTAAGAAAAACGATTGAAACCGGACAAATAGATTTTGCAAATTGGGATAAAACCTATCCACTTTCTGTTGGAAGCGAAAGCAATGGGAAATTTTGCTGGGGTGGAAGTATTAACCGGATTGCCATTTATGCACGCTCATTTATGCCTGAAGAAGTAATGGATTTATATTTGCACCCCTTGGAAGTACGTCCTTTAATTTATTATTCTTTTACCGGAAACCAAAATCGTTTGATTGCCGACCAGGGAATAGGGAAACCTTCTAATTTGTCAGTTCCGGAACATTTCACGCCATACAAAAGAAGCACCCTGGAGAAATTCTATAAGCCCTATGGCACGACATGGCGCAGCTATAAATATCATTTGCTCGACATATTGGTTAATATCATCGGGTTTATTCCTCTGGGATTTTTATTGGCATCATATATTGTACGAAAAAAATTACCGTTGATTCTATCAATATTGCTGCCGACTCTGGGAGGTTTTATTGTTAGTTTTACAATCGAGATATTACAAACATACCTGCCGGGACGTTCTTCCAGCTTGAATGATCTTATATGCAACACTATCGGGGTATTGTCCGGTTCCTTTGCTTTTTGCATCCTTCATTTGACATTCAAGGAAGATGAAAAAACAGTCCTGGCCAGGGGCGTAAAACATATGGCCAAAAAACTGGAATATCACAGGTATATAGGACTCATTATCTTTACCCTTGCGACATTGTGGATGTTTTATGAACCGTTGAGAGAGCTTTTACGTTTCTACTGGGACAGCGAATATTATTCCCATATTATCATCATTCCCCTTATAAGCGGATTTTTTCTTTACAAGAGCAGAAATGAATTATTTGGTGCACCTCGGTATTCTTTTTTTGTTGGGAGTATTGTAATAGCTTTCAGTATTTCTATCTATATTTTGGGGCAAACGGTTTTTGTTTATCTTAACCAGAATGATTATGCAGCACTGGTAACTTTTTCCGGTATTGTTCTCTGGATTGGCGCTTTCATATTTTTTTATGGTACACATTCTTTCAGGAAGGCATTTTTTCCGTTTTTCTTTCTCCTCTTTATGGTACCGATCCCGAGCGTAATTATGGATAAGATTCTTTATGTTTTGCAAACTACTTCAAGTTGGGTAACCTGTATTCTTTTTAAAATTGCCCAGATTCCGTTCACCAAAGATGGATTTATTTTTGTTTTGCCCAATAATTTATATATACGAATAGCGGTTGAGTGCAGCGGAATCCGTTCCTCGATAGCGTTGTTGATAATAAGCGTAATAGTAAATCATATATATTTGAGGAAGAAGTGGAACAAGACCGTGCTCCTTGCTGCTGTATTTCCAATAACAGTTGTCAAAAATGGTATTAGAATTTTTGTTCTCAGCCTGTTAGGAATATATGTGGACCGGAAGTTTGTTGTTTCAGGATTTCTGCACGAGGCAGGCGGTATTTTTTTCTATCTTCCCGCCCTTTTACTTTTTTTGTTTGTTCTCGGTTATCTTGTGAAGCGTGAACAAAAAACTGAAAAATAACGTCCACTAAACTCATAAACATGAGACTCAAATAAATGCTTTTCAATTCATACCAATATATTTTTCTTTTTCTTCCACTGTGTTTAATCATATTTCTTTATCTCAACAAAAGGAATATGCTGGTTGCCGCTAAGTTTTGGCTGGTCTGTGCTTCTCTCTTTTTTTATGGTTGGTTCAATTTTTATTATGTCATATTGTTAGTAGGAAGCGTGTTGATAAATTATCTTTTCAGTATGAAATTATTAATGCGCAAGAACTATGTTTGCTTCAACAAGAAAGTAATCTTAGCCCTGGCAATATTGTTAAACCTTGTCTTACTGGCATTTTATAAATATACGAATCTGTTAATAAATCAGTTCGCAGGTAATGATAGCATACTAAAGCTGATCAATATAGCGCTGCCGATCGGAATAAGTTTTTTTACTTTTACTCAGATTATATACCTTATTGATTCATACAGAGGCAGGGTTTCGAAATTCGGTTTATTGGACTATTCTCTTTTTGTGACATTCTTTCCTTATTTGGTTTCGGGTCCCATAGTTTATCAGCAAGAGGTTTTACCTCAGTTCGAAGTATCTGAAAAAAAGAATCTTAATTATAAAAACCTTTCTATAGGAATTTTTTTATTTTCCATTGGCCTGTTTAAAAAAGCTGTGATCGGTGATACACTTTCCGAATGGGCAAACACCGGATTTGATATAGCCGACAAATTAAAGTTAATAGAAGCCTGGATAACAAGCTTATCTTATACACTTCAGTTATATTTCGATTTTTCGGGATATACCGATATGGCATTGGGAAGCGCCCTCATGTTTAATATCGAGCTTCCGATAAATTTTAACAGTCCCTACAAATCTCTTAATATTCAGGATTTTTGGAGGCGCTGGCATATTACGCTCAGCAGGTTTTTGAGAGAATATATTTATGTGCCGCTGGGCGGTAGCCGTGTGTCGGATGTGAGAATAATAATTAACATTATGATTACTTTTCTGTTGTGCGGCCTCTGGCATGGTGCCGGCTGGATGTTTCTCTTCTGGGGTTTTTTTCATGGCGCAGGAATTGTTGTATTCAGAATGTGGAGGAAACTTAACATCAATCTGCCGAAAATAATAGCCTGGTGCATTACTTTTAATTTTATAAATATTGCATGGGTTTTTTTCAGAGCAAGAAATTTTCATGATGCTCTCAAAGTGATAGATGGAATGCTTGGCATGAACGGAGTGGCGGTACCGGCATGGCTTGGGGACAAGCTGTTATTTTTGCGCATTTATGGCGTAGAATTCCAACCTCTTTTGATAAATATCGAGGGCGACCGGAAGGCATTGTTCGCTATTATAGCCTTTTTCGCGGCCTCAGTTTTTTTCAGAAATTCTAACGAATTGGCACGAGACTTTAAAAGTAACTTGTTGTCGCTTGTCTTTGCGGTTATTTTATTTTGTGTATCAATGTTACATTTAAGCAACTATTCGGAGTTTCTTTATTTCAGGTTTTAGAATGAAGTTAAATAGAGAGTTTACATTTGCAGGTTGGCTTAGAAGATTTTTATTATTATCATTAATCATTGTCATGATAACGGTAATACTAAACTATTTCCTTGACACAATGGGTATATTCAATCCTGAAAAAGGTCTGAGAAAAGCAGCTAAAAGCTTGTTGGCCGGGAATATGATTGCGGGACTTGGCGATATTGATGATCGAAAATTTCAGGAGCTTATTGTTGATACCAATAAAAATAGAGTTAGTGAAATTGTGCTTGGTTCATCGCGGAGCTTACAACTCGAAAAGAATATAATGGCAGGAAAAAATCATGATTATGTTTTCTTAAATCATTCTGTGCCAAGAGGAACACTGGATGATTTCATAGCGATTATTGGTTTATATATGAGCAAAAAGAAGTATATCCCAAAAACAGTTGTCCTGGCAGCGGATCCATGGCTATTTAACGTTAACAACGAGATAGATGCATGGAAGTCCTTAAAACCTTTTCATGAGTATGTATTGCGGGGCATGTACGGAAAAAAAATCAAAGATGATATCGACCTGTCATCCGCTAAAAACAAATACAAATTGTTGATAAATTGGCAATATACCGTAAAAAATATAATTTCTCTGAAAAGAAAAAGCATGTTTTATATTACAGAAAATGAAAATATTAATGACGACATCAGAAGACCTGACGGATCCCTGGTATATCCTGTTAGCATAAGACTTCAGAGCGATGATGAAGGGATTATGAAAGCAAAGGCTTATGCAAGGGGGCCGGTTCATCTGATGGAAAACTTTGATAAATTATCGAATATAAAACTTTTCGAAGATTTTTTGAACTATATAGCGGACAATGACAGTGAAGTGATAATACTTCTAATACCCTTTCACCCGGTTGCGTACAATCTTTTAATCAATAATCCGAAATATAACATTATGCAGGGCGCGGAAGTGTATTTGAAAAATCTTTGCAGCAAAAATAATTTCAGAATTTTAGGTTCATATGATCCTGAAAAAAATAACTTGCAGAACAATGATTTTTTCGACGGAGTTCACATGAAAGAATCGGGTTTCAGAAAAATAATACCGCCCCAAAAAAACAGTACACGTAAAAAACGGACTGAAGTCCCGTAACAACTAAAAGGTCATCTCGAAACATAATGACGTTAATTTGTCTTTATAGTTATATACTTTTGTTGATTTTCACAGGCTTGTGGCCGTTCACCTTTTTTCCGGAAAACAGGGTGACCGTTGACAGCCTTAAGGGGCTTCACCTTACGCCCCCAGCCACTCTTTACACCGAAGCGCCACCGGAAAAACTATCTCAACTGCGGGAATTTACCTTTCTTTTACGCCTGTCTTCGAATTTTTCCGGTGAGAGCGGCTACGCAAGAATTTTGAGTTATTCTATTAATTATTCATCCATGAACTTTATGCTGGCTCAGTGGAAAGATCGCTTAATTTGCAGAATTAAGACGGATAGCAACGAAAACACTATTCATTTTGAGGTCTTGGAGTTTTTTAAGAAAGGCACTGAAAATCGGCTTGCCGTTGTCTTTAAGAATAATGAATTTAATGTATATCGGGATGGAGAAAGAAAAAAAGCGATTAGTTTAGATCCTATGAAGGTTTTTAAATGGAACCATTCATACCCCCTTGTCCTTGGATCAGATGCCGACGGAAAATTTTGTTGGGGGGGCAATATTTATTCATTAAGCATATATGATCGAGCACTTTCCGCTGCAGAGGTTCTGGAACCTCCGGTAAAGCAGCCTGAGAAACTTCCGTTAATCCATTATTCTTTTCGAGAAATCAAGAACTCGAAGATTTTGGACGAGGGAAAGGGCCCCCCGGCTAACCTGACTGTACCTCGCTATTATATTCCATATAAAAGACCTTTCTTTAATATTTTCCCGACCGACAGGGTCAATTTGAGATACAATTTATTGGATATAGTTATCAATATTTTGAGTTTTATGCCAATCGGTCTTTTGATTTCTATTTATCTTTATTCTAAAAAAATGGCCTTTAAAATTCATCTTTTAGTCTCATTTTTAGTTGGTCTAAGCGTCAGTCTTCTGATTGAGTTTTTCCAGGCATTTATTCCTGTCAGGGATTCAACAATGAATGATGTTTTTGGGAATGTTGTAGGGGCATCTTTTGGAGCGATAATCTATTTCTTTTTACATGTCCGGAGGATTTTTCAGCAAGGCATTATTAAAGAGAGGACAGGAACCAGAAATTGGCAGGCATCTGGCATAAGTCAAAAATCAATGCATTTCATAGCAAGTATAGACAACAGGCACATCCTGTTTCTTACGTTGCTTCTAATTTCAATTACCATTATCTACACACCCTACAGAACATTGTTGGGAACCTATATGACGATAGACTCTTATATACATATAATTTTTGTTCCCATAGTATGTGGGTATTTGTTTTACGAGAAAAAGGAAGCAATTTTTCGCCAATTTTCCTACGATGTGAAGATAGGTGTTCCTATAGCTACTGCAGGAATAGGTATTTTACTAATAGGGAACAAATATGGTAGACACCTCAACATAAACGATTACACGTCAATTATAATGTTATCGGATGCTGTTTTCTGGTCAGGTTCATGTATTATTCTTTATGGATTAAAAGCTTTTCGGGCAGCGTTAATACCCCTTCTTTTTCTTGTTTTTTTGATTCCAATTCCAACTCTGGTGCAAAACAAAGTGGCAACGATAATACAGTCAATCCTCAGCAATATCACGAGTCTGGTTTTTAAGGCCATTAACTTACCGTTTATCAACAATGGATCGGTTTTCTACCTCCAGGATAACCTCAATTTGGATATCGCGTATTGTGCCAGCCGAATCCCGTTGATTTTCGCGCTGTTTATCCTGGCCTTTTTGGTAAGCCATATTTTTCTGGCAACAGGTTGGAAAAAACTTGTTCTAACCTTTTCCATCCTCCCCGTTGTTCTGTTGAGTAATTGTGTCAATATCCTTGTGCTGGCGTTGCTTGGGGTGTATATGGATGATAGGATTCTATCGCTGGAATTGTCGAGCACATCTATGGGTTTATTCTTTTATATCCCAGTATTGGTTTTGTTCCTTCCAATTCTCTGGATTTTCAGAATGTCAGACAAGTAAATGAAATAATAAAGTATTGTGGGAAATAAAGAGATATACAGAAGCATGTCCAGAACATGTTCTGACAAAAAAACTTGAAGATTGAATTCTTTTTTCAATTGTAGTATGTTCCGGTTTAGGCAAAATAAATGTGGAAAGGAGCGTATGAGTAATGGGAGTATCTAAACCTTATTTAACTTCTTATCAGATTGTTTCTATATGTTTATTCACCATTCTTCTATTGACGGTTGTTCCTGCTGTTCAAGGGGAGACATACATAGATCAGCTTACTGGCATGGAGTTAATCCGTGTAAAAGGTGGATGTTATATTATTGGAGATACTTTTGATAAAGGCAGAGATGATGAAAGGCCTAATAAAGAAGTATGCATTGATGATTTTTATTTGGGTAAGTATGAAGTTACTCAAATACAGTGGGCAACAATCATCGGGAAGAACCCATCCTATTTTCAAAAAGATGTGCACCAAATTTTCTGTGGCCTTAGGTTCTGTGTAGGTTGTCCTGAGAATGTTTGTGGTTTTATTGATCTCAGTAAGTTTCCCGTTGAAAATGTAAGCTGGGATGATATACAGGAATTCTTAGAAAAAATTAATAATAGAACTGGAAAAGACTATCGTTTGCCAACAGAAGCAGAGTGGGAATACGCTGCAAGGAGTGGTGGGAATAAGGAAAAATGGGCAGGGACACACTTTGAACTGGAACTTGATAAATATGCGTGGTATCGAGATACTTCAGGATACAGAACTCAACCTGTGGGGCAGATGAAACCCAATGGGTTGGGGTTATACGACATGACAGGCAATGTCTGGGAGTGGGTTAATGACTGGTACGATGCGGATTATTATAAAACTATAAAAAAGAACAATCCTGAAGGTCCAAAAACAGGGGTATATCGTGTCATGCGTGGCGGTTCCTGGTTTGAGGATCCATGGGTTATACGGACAAGTTACCGCAACAGCGGTTTTCCGTATTTAAGAAGCACTAATGTAGGCTTCCGTCTGGCAATGTCGGCTCCAAAGCCGCCCCCTCCTATTGAAGAGCCGCCACCCAAGAAACCAATGGAAGTTACCATCTTAGAAAAAGGACGGATCACCCTTGATATTCATTTTGATTTTGACAAGTGGAATATTAAACTCAAATACCATGAAGAAATTAAAAGATTTGCCGAAGTCATGAAAAAATACCCTGACATGAAAGTTCAGATAGAAGGTCACACATGTATTATTGGAGGAGCAAAATATAACCTCAGACTCTCTCAAAGAAGGGCTGATAGCGTTCGAAAATATTTAATACAAAAATTTGGCATTGAACCATCACGATTAACCGCTAAGGGCTATGGGCTATCAAGACCAATTGCTTCCAACAAGACTGCGGAAGGGAGAAAACAGAATAGAAGGATTGAAGGGGTTGCAGAATATACGATTACAAAAACGAAGCCTTATTGAATTTTGAAGAACAATCTTTCCGAAAAAACTCTTCGAAGGAGATGTGTATGGATTTAATTGATAAAATAAATGGAAAATCTGCCCAGATAGGTGTAATTGGCCTTGGTTATGTGGGGTTGCCCCTTGTAATTGAATTCTGCTTGGCTGGCTTTAAGGTTACCGGTTTTGACAAGGACCTTGAAAAGGTAGAGCTACTTAAGCAGGGTAAGAGCTATATCAAACATATTCATATGTCATCTGTCAGGCAGGAACTGTCAGCCAGATTTACCCCTACATCAGATTTTTCACTCCTTGCAAAGGCTGACTGCATTATCATCTGTGTTCCAACCCCGCTTAATGAAAACAGGGAACCTGACATGACATATATCTTTAATACTACTGAGACTATTGCAAAAAATCTCCATACAGAACAATTAGTGGTACTTGAATCAACAACGTATCCCGGGACTACCGATGAAGATATGAGAAGGATACTCGAGAAGACCGGATTGAAGGCAGGTGAAGATTTTTACCTTGCATTTTCACCGGAACGCGAGGATCCAAACAACAAAGATTTCAACCTTAAAACAACACCAAAAGTTGTTGGAGGATACACACCTAAATGTCTTGAAATTGCTTTGACACTCTACAATTCTATAGTCGTAAAAACCGTACCCGTCTCATCTACAAGGGCTGCCGAAGCAACAAAACTGATTGAAAATACATACAGGGCTGTCAATATTGCCCTTGTCAACGAACTTAAAATGCTTTTTGACAGAATGGATATAGACATTTGGGAGACGATTGAAGCGGCTAAGACAAAACCATTCGGTTTTCATGCCTTCTACCCGGGACCCGGGCTTGGAGGTCACTGTATACCTATAGACCCTTTTTATCTTACGTGGAAAGCAAGAGAATATGGGTTTTCCACCCGTTTTGTGGAACTTGCCGGTGAAATTAATACAGCCATGCCTGATTTTGTTGTTACTAAAGTGATAAAAGCGCTTAACGATGCCGGAAAACCCGTTAAAGGAACGAAAATTTTACTTTTAGGGCTTGCATATAAAGCCAATGTTGATGATGACAGAGAATCTCCTTCTTACCACCTGATGGAAAAGCTTGAAGAAATGGGTGCCGCTGTAAGTTATAACGACCCCTACATACCGGTTATTAAACCCATACGCAAGTATCCGGAGTTCGCCGGCAGGCACTCTGTTGAAATTACCGGTAATTATGATTTGATGCTCATTGCTACCCCTCACGATATGTACAAAAACATAGACTTTTTTTCCTTCAACATCCCCATAGTTGATACGAGAAATATCGTGCATGGGGAAAATAGATTGCTTTACAAAGCGTAGGCGCGTCAGGCTGTAGTAAAAGCAGTTAATATCATTGAGTTACTGTTGAAAAGTAACAGTATATGTGTTATGTTATACCGTTCGGGGCGTGGCGCAGCATGGTTTAGCGCGCTTGCCTTGGGAGCAAGAGGTCGCTGGTTCAAATCCAGTCGCCCCGACCAGAATTATACCCGCCGTGACTTATCTAATTACCGCTGTCCGCAATTAAAAATTGTAATATTTTACACCATTGTCTATTGGTAAGTTTTGACGCTCAAGGTTGTAGACGAACATTGACAGGCTTTTTGTATTCTGCTAATATCATATATTGCAGCATTCCGGAAAACAGTATAGCTGAGGAAGGAGGTGAGAAGAATTGAAGAAGGGTAATGACAAAAAGGTACTTGAAAAAGAAGCATTATTCTGGAATGGCATCAAAAAAAGCTTAGGGAAGAGCATTACTAAGAGATGCCACAAATGAAAGGGCTGAAAGACGTAAAGTTGCAGGTCTGCAACTTAATCCCTGACAGGCAGCTAAGGTGTTGAATTGCCTTATCTGCCTGTCTTTTTATTTTATTTATGAAACTTAATCAAACTACTAAAAACGAACCATTATTCGATTTTTTTGTGCAGTGGCATCTCACGGAAAAATGCAATCTCAAGTGCACCCATTGTTATCAGGAAGGAAAAGCGATCAGAGATATGTCGCTGACGGAGATAAAAACGACAGTGCGGCATATTTCGGATACGATCCAACAGTGGTCGGATACCTATGAGATCCCTTTCTCTGCAAGTTCCAACATAACAGGTGGTGAGCCCCTTCTGCGGAAAGACCTTCCGAAAATTCTTCAGGAACTTGCCAGATATCATTTCAACATATCTGTTCTCACCAACGGGACATTGATGGAAAAGGAAACAGCCCGAATGCTTGCAGATTTTTCTGTCAGGGGTGTTCAGGTGAGCCTTGAGGGGCCGGAAATAATCCATGAAAAGATCCGGGGGAAACATAGCTTCTCCTCTGCTATTAGGGGTGTTGAATTCCTTCTTGATGCCGGGATTCCTGTAACCCTGAATGTCACGCTCTCTGAGCTAAATGCGGATTTTATTACAGATATGGTGTCTTTAGCAACCGATCTTGGAGTCCAGCGCCTCGGCTTTTCTCGACTCGTGCCTTATGGAAGAGGCTTCTCAATGCTAACAAGGATGCTCACAAAAGAGAGGGTCAGAGAAGTCTATGAGCAGATATTTTCAACCAAGGCCCCAAGTTCTGAACAAGAGCATATCCCGCAAGCCCCCCTTTTTAACCGGGGTCCAGAGGCGCACAGTGATTTGAATCCATACCTATCCGGGAAGCCCACGGTCCTCAAATGCGAAGAGCTTCAAATTGTAACAGGTGACCCTGTTGCATCACAGTTGGGTGTAGAAGCAATCGATGATGATTTTGAAGCCGTTCCTGTTGGTGGCTGTGCCGCAGGGGTATCAGGAGTAACCTTGCTACCCGATGGAACGATTTCCCCTTGCAGGCGGTTGGATATTTCTATCGGAAACATATTAAAGGATTCGCTGAGGGAAGTGTGGGCAACTTCGAGCGTCCTGAATGTTCTTAGAGACAAAAATGCCTATAAGGGAAAATGTAAGACCTGTAAGCGTTGGTCAAACTGCCGGGGATGCAGGGCAATAGCCTATGCCTATGCTCTTTCCCAGGGGAGGAACGATTTTCTTGACGAAGACCCCCAGTGCTTTATTGAGTGAGAATTCTAGAACATCTTTTGGAGTGTAAGGGTGGATATCCCTAACGTCCCTTGAGTTTTTTGATAACTATTACAACGTTAAAAATCATCTTACAAGGAAATCTCTTCTTCCGTCAGATAGCACTGCGGGTCTTCTGCCCACACATCACCTGCAACCGCCTCTGCCCTGACCCTGAAATTTCCCGCACATATATTGAGCCATCTGCATCTTGTGCATCTGCCTTTTACAAATTGCTTCTTATTCTTCAACTTTGCCATAAGCTCGTTTGAGGAATCCATCCAGATTTCGCTGAAGGGCTTTTTTCTCACGTTGCCAAAGGCGTAATGCCTCCAGAACTGGTCTGCATGGACATACCCTTCCTCATCCACACAGGCAATGCCCTTACCTGATGCATTCCCTTCATTCATCATAAGGAGTTTATACACCTCTTCCGCCCTTTTTCTGTCTTCTTTTAAAAGCCGTAAATATGTGTAGGGACCGTCAGCATGGTTATCAACAGTAAGCACTTCAATTGGCTTACCCTGGTTAAAAAAGGCTTGAGTACGGTCCATAATATAATCAACAACTTTTCTTGACTCAACGTGCGGAAGGTCTTCCGAGATTAACATAGAACCCCTTCCCGCATATACAAGGTGATAGAAGCAGACCCTCTCTATGCCCTCTTCCTCGATAAGGTCGAAGACCCTTGGAATCTCTTCGTAATTTCTTTTGTTTATCGTAAACCGCAAGCCCACCTTTATCCCTGCCTTTTTTGCGTTCCTGATCCCGGTTATTGCCCGCCCAAACGCCCCCTCAACACCCCTGAAGGCATCGTTTTTTTCTGCAATGCCATCGATACTTACTCCTACATAGGAGAGCGAAAACTCTGAAAAAACCCGTGCTTTTTCCTGTGTGATAAGGGTGCCATTTGTTGAAATAACTGCCCGCATCCCTTTCTTTACCGCGTAATCGATAAGGCGGGGTAGATCATCCCTCAGCAGGGGTTCGCCGCCCGAAAAAAGGATCACGGGCACACCAAAAGAGGCAAGGTCATCAATCATTTCCATACCCTCTTGCGTCGAAAGTTCCTTTCCCTTATATTCCTCGCCTTCAGCAAAGGCATAACAGTGCACACATCTCAGATTGCACCGTTTTGTCATATTCCATACAACAACTGGTTTTTTATCTTGCGAGAACTGCAAGAGATGTGAAGGCAGTTTTGCTGAATCCCTGCCGTACCTGAGAGGGTCTGAGGCCTCAACGGCTCCGCAGTACAACTTGGATATACCGATCATGTTGTTATTTTGTACGCAAAATGGAAAAAAGTCAACGAAGTTATCCCTTGTCCCTTATCCGGCGGGATTAAGACATTCCAGGAAGTCTTGTCCGCAGGACGAGAAGCTTCGTTTTTAAGAGTCTGTTATTCTTTAACTGTGGTATAATCGATTAGAATTTAAAACTATTTTAAAGGAGTATTATAAATATGCCCTTTTTAGAAATTACCTCAGTAATAATTCTTTTAATTCTCAATGGCATCTTTTCAGCAGGGGAAATGGCAATTGTTTCTATGAGGAAGAGCGAGATAAAGGATATGGCTAAAGATAAAAATGAAAAGAGGGCAGAGGCCTTGCTCGAGATGAAGGAAAATCCTGAAAGTTTCCTCTCTGCAGTGCAGATCGGCATTACTTTATTCGGCACCCTTGCCTCGGCAATAGGAGGTGTCTTTTCGGTAAAATATCTCAAGCCGTTATTTGAGAGGATACCTTTTATCCGTGCGATAAGCGATACAGTTTCACTTGTAATCGTTGTGGTAGTGCTGACATATCTTTTTCTTATTATCGGCGAGCTTGTGCCGAAATATATCGGTATCAATTATAAAAAACGTGTCGCTCTGTGGGTTACACCCGTATTTGGCCTCACCTCCAGAGTACTCTTTGTTTTTGTGAACTTTATGTCGCTTTCCACGATGCTTGTGGTGCAAAGTCTTAATTTAAAAAAACGTGAAGAGCATGCCGGAGAGGGTGAAATAAAAATATTGCTGGAGGAGGGCAGAAGAAAGGGCATCTTTGACAGGACAGAAGAGGAACTGATTCACGGTGTCTTTAAGTTTGCCGATAAATCGGTAAAAGATGTTATGGTTCCAAAACCGAATATTTACAGTATCGATATTGAAAAAAGCAAGGATACAGTCATGGGATATATTGTTGAAAACGAGTTTTCACGTTACCCTGTTTACAGGAATAATCTTGATAACATTGTAGGCATTGCTTATTTAAAAGATATCTTTAAGCAGATGTGGAGTCAACAGACCCCTTTCAATCTGGAAAAACTGGTAAGAAAACCTTATTTTGTGCCTGACACGATGAAGGTCAGCGTTTTATTGAAGGAGATGCAGAAAAGACGTCAGCACCTTGCTGTTGTGATAGACGAATACGGAACCACTGTTGGTATTGTAACGCTTGAAGATATTATGGAAGAGATATTCGGTGAAATTATGGATGAAACAGATGTAGACGACAGAATAGAAAGACTAAGGGACGGTACTGTCATTATCGATGCCTCCTATTCTATCAGAGACCTGAATAACAGGTTAAATATTAATCTACCGGAATCCTCTGATTATGAGACCCTCGGTGGATTTATCCTTATTCAGCTACAGGATATCCCGAGGAGTGGAGAGATAATTTATTATGGGGTGCACAGATTCACCGTAGTAGGCTTAGAGGGTAGAAGGATCACAAAAGTTAAATTGGACAAACCGTTTGCAAAGCAGCACGTTGTTAGCGGTTAAGATATTTTTTTATCAGACGATAATACATAAATGGGTAAAATGTGCTATAATATAATAATATGTCTACAATCTTTGTGGGTACTCTAACGAAAATTGTAGAAGCAGTTAAAAAACCGCTTGTGTTTTAAGGTAAATAGCATGGCACGTAAATTGCTTTAAAGTTTAGTGTAATGGAAAAAACAATTTCCATTATAAGTATTGTTTTCAAAATTTGGAGGACAGAACATGAAAAAGACATTTTTAATCTTGGTGATAGTAGGTTTTATATGGGCACTCGGCGTCGGTACCGGACTTGCCGACACTATAAATCTCCAGACTCTCCCGTCCAGCACCTATAATGGATACTATGTCGGCGGAGTAGGCGGAAACATCAATGGCGGACACACGATGAGCTTTTATTGCAACGATTTCTCGACAACAACATATGTGCCAAGTTCTTTTGCCGTTGCAGTAAGTACCTTGTCCGACCTTTCCCAAACAAAATTTGGAGGTACACCTAATGCCCTGTCCAGATATCAGCAGGCAGGGTGGCTTATTAGTCAGATGGAACTTAACCCCTCTCAGGTGGGACCGATTCAGTATGCATTATGGAGCGTCTTCAATTCATCAACGCCAAGCCCGCCCGGTGCAGCAAATTGGCTTAGCGCTGCAAGTTCCATAAACCCGGCTCAATTTGATTTCAGCTCGGTGCGTGTCTATACGGCGACCAATACCGTAAACCAGGAATTTATCAGTGGCGGGGCACATGCACTGCCTGAGCCGTCAATCATACTCCTGCTCAGCTTGGGCCTTGGCTGTTTAGTCTTAGTCAAGCGGAGGCTGCAAAAAAAGACTGCACTCAGGGTTTAGGAAAGGGTTATTCACAGCGCAAGGCAAATTACTTCAGATTTGCACATGTAAATCTATCGGCAGTGTTCATATAACAATTCTGTATTACTTGTTTACACGGATCTCTTTGCCGGAATACCTTACTGGAAGTTGATATACCACATTTTCCGTTGAAAATACAGGGGTTATGTGGTATGTTTATCGCATTTAAAAGGAGGTAGCATATGGGATCTAATACAAAAAAGGTGGAATTGAGAAGAAAGAGGAAAAGAACAGCATCAGGGAAGAAGAGGAAAAAAGTTATGTCGAAGATGTCTACACCCGCCTTCCCTATCCATATAGAAAAGAATGAGTAATGCCTTCCGTTATGAAATAGGTCCGATTAGGCCCCCGAATGAGGCGTACAGCCTTTTGTTGAGGTTTACCCGGAATTGCCCCTGGAACCAATGTGCCTTTTGCCACGTATACAAGAGGAGGAGGTTCGAAAAAAGGGATCCGGAAGAGATAAAAAAAGACATTGATACTGTTAAGGCCATACATGACGATATCGTAAATCTATCATTAAAAAAGGGTTTTGGGGGTAGGATCACCGAATCGCTGGCAGAATATATATTCTCCGGCAGCACCTACAATGAATGCTACAGGAGCATCACTGTCTGGCTGTATTTTGGAGGGAAAAACGTATTCATACAGGATGCAAATTCCCTTGCCATGAAACCCGAAGATTTTGTTAATGCATTGAAATATTTGAAAGAAAAATTCCCAACTGTTGACAGGGTAACATCCTATGCCCGTTCGAGGACTATCGCTAAAAGACTGACTGTTGACAATTTAAAAAAGATGAAACAGGCCGGACTTACGAGGCTTCACGTAGGTCTGGAATCAGGCAGTAACGCCCTCCTTAAGTATATGAGGAAAGGGGCAATAAAGGAAGACCATGTTGAATGCGGGAAAAAGGTAAAAGAATCAGGCATAGAGCTCTCCGAATATGTTGTTCTTGGTATGGGCGGCAAGAAATGGTGGAAAGAGCATGCAATTGAAACTGCTGAAGTCCTTAACCGGATAGACCCCGATTTTATACGGTTAAGGACATTAAAAGTCTTAAAGGATATGCTGCTTTACGAAAAGCTTGAAACAGGCGATTTTGCACTCTCAACCGAAGAGGACATTGTTTTAGAAGAGAGGCTGTTGATAGAGAACCTGAATGGAATTACAAGCCATTTAAAAAGCGACCATATTCTTAACTTACTCGAAGAAGTCGACGGCAAGTTGCCGGAAGACAAAGAAAAGATACTATCTGTTGTTGATGAATTTCTTTCTCTTACCGAGGAGCAAAAGCTTATTTTCAGGTTCGGAAGAAGGGCCGGTATTTACAGATGCTTAAACGACTTAAACGATGAACTCACATACTTCAAAATAAAAAAGCAGATTCGCGAGATGGAAGCAAAAGAACCGGGTAGCACTGAAAAGACCCTCTCGCTGCTGCTCGATAACTATATTTGACAAAAAAATATTTTTTCTTGTTTAAAATTAACCCGCAACAGGTTGTTTATCTTTGGTTATCTGGAAGTATCGTTTAAACACATCAAAATAATATAAATAAATAATTTCTGAGAATCTTGACACCCGCTTCTTTATATTGGCTGCAGTCCTTGCATTTTCGGTCATATTGTCTCTATTTCTTTCATTAAAATGTTGAAAATATGGAGAAAAGCCAGGAATCTATTTCAAAAAGAAGCCGATAAACTTATTGAATTTAGTTTTTCATGTGATTACAAGTGGTTGCCTGATAATGAGGCTAAAAAGTCCAGCAAGTCCGGTATTATTTACATTGTTGACCTGGATTACGTAAAATGTTAATTTTCGAAAGCTCATGCTTATGGCAAGCCATTAACGCTCAAGCGCTTTATACAATTTTTTACTAAATGTTTTTATCAGGAGGAAGCTTTGGAACTCAAGGCCAGATCATATAACAAGATCGTCCAGTTAGTAAATAAAGGCGTGGATATCCCCAATCCTGCAACGCTCGACATCGGCAAAGAGGTCAACCCTGAACGTATTTCAGGCAACGGGGTGACGATCTACCCCGGATGTCGGATTTATGGCGAGAAGACGGTCATCTCGGCAGGTGCAAAGATAGGCTACGAAGGTCCGGTAACAATTGATGACTGCCAGATCGGTCCAAATGTTGAGCTCAAGGGCGGGTACTTCAATAAAGCTGTTTTTCTCGAAAAGGCCAACATGGGTCTTGGCGCTCATGTGCGTGAAGGATGTATTTTAGAAGAAGAGGCAGGCGGTGCCCACTGTGTGGGATTGAAGCAGACCATCCTCTTCCCTTTTGTCACCCTTGGGAGCCTGATAAATTTTTGTGACTGTCTGATGGCAGGCGGCACAAGCCGGAAAGACCACAGCGAAGTCGGCAGTTCGTACATCCATTTTAATTTCACCCCTGATGGAGACAAAACAACGGCGTCTCTTATCGGTGATGTTCCAAGAGGTGTAATGCTAAACCAGCCCCCAATTTTTCTGGGAGGGCAGGGCGGCATGGTGGGACCGCTCCGTATAGGTTACGGCAATATTATTGCCGCAGGCACGGTATTACGAAAAGATATTACCAAGGAAAACAAATTGATTTTCGGCAAAAACATGTCCGGTGCAATGATTGACAACAATCCAAAAAATTATCCCTCAATTTCCCGTGTGGTGGGAAACAACATCCTCTACCTGGCAAATCTGGTTGCACTTGAACAATGGTATATGCATATTCGCCAGCCCTTTTTTAAAGAACAGGAATTCGGCGAGCTTATCTATGCGGGAGCAATGGACAAACTGCCGTCGGCAAAAAAGGAACGCATTAAACGCCTTGCGGATATGGCAGACAAAGCAAAAGTCTCTATTGAAAAATACCCCGATAAAAAACAATCCGAAACCGGTAAAAAAGAATTTCACGCCGCTGTTGACAATATCCGGGAAATTTTTACCGGCAACCTTGCAAGCAACCTGCATGGGGAACTGCGTGACAGTTTTCTTGCCGCAACGAATTTACAAAAACAAAACGATGACAAAAATTATATTGATTTTATAAAAAGTTTGCCTGTCGACGCATCAAGGGCGGGCGTAAAATGGCTTGAGGCAATCATTGACAGTCTTTGCAGCGAGGCAAGCAGCTCCATGCCGTCACTAAACCTGTTTAATAAATAGCTTTTTAAAAAGGAGGCAACAAATGGGTCAATTATTCGGTACAGACGGAATAAGGGGCGAGGCCAACCGTCATCCGATGAATTCCGCCATTGCATTTTCAGTGGGACAAGCAATCACACATCTGTTGAGAAAATCTCATCACAAACCCAGGTTGATTATAGGAAAAGACACGAGGATTTCCGGCTATATGCTGGAAAGTTCCCTTGAGGCAGGCATTACCTCCATGGGAGGGATACCTTTCCTTGTCGGGGTTTTGCCTACGCCGGGCATTGCCTTCATCACTCAGAGCATGCGCGCCGACGCAGGGGTTGTTATCTCTGCCTCCCACAATCCATATCAGGATAACGGAATCAAAATTTTTTCAGGTAATGGCTTTAAATTGTCCGACGAGCAGGAAGACACTATAGAAGCACTGATGCTCGAAGGTAAACTTCCCGACATGGTACCTCCGGCAGCAGAAATGGGGCGTGCATACCGCTTGGATGATGTACACGGGAGATATATTGTTTTTCTGAAAAATACCTTTCCCCGTGAATTATCTATGGAAGATATGAAGATTATAATAGATGCCGCCAACGGTGCCGCTTACAAGGTTGCCCCTGATGCATTTTTTGAACTGGGTGCCGATATTGAGGTAATCCATAACAAACCAAACGGCCTTAATATCAACGACAATTGCGGATCTCAATACACAAGTGATCTTAAAAAACGCGTTATAGAAACAGGTGCAGCCATAGGACTTGCCTTTGACGGCGATGGGGACCGCCTCATTGCCGTTGACGAAAAGGGCAATGAAATCACTGGTGATCAAATCCTCATTATCTGCGCCAAAGTATTAAAAGATGAGGGCAAGTTGAAAAATGACCTGCTTGTCAGCACTATTATGAGCAATCTCGGGCTTACCATGGCCTGCAAGAAATACGGCTTCAAGCAACATGCTTCAAAGGTCGGGGACCGGTATGTCCTGGAAGACATGTTGCGTTTAGGAAGTATTATCGGCGGCGAAGAATCGGGTCACATGATCTTTCTCGATCATCACACGACCGGCGACGGCATTCTTACAGCCATGCAACTAATCGCCGTCATGGTAAAAACAGGAAAATCTTTGTCCGAGCTTGCCAAATTAATGGATGTATTTCCACAAAAGGTCATCAACGTACCGGTAACAAGCATGCCCGAAATTATTTCTTTACCACAGGTAGTTCAGGTAATCAGGCAGGTTGAGAAAGAACTCGGTGAAAGCGGCCGGGTACTGGTACGCTATTCAGGTACACAGAACGTTTGCCGTGTGATGATCGAAGGACCCAGCGATGAGTTGACCGAAAAATATTGCAAACAGATTGCAGATGTTTTAAGTGCCGCAATAGGATAAGGGGGAAGGGGGATTAAATGTCGATCCAGGTTTTTGTAACCCATGAGTTAAACACATAGGCAAGGTAGCTGCAGAAATTGTAGAAAGGGATATTATCAAAGCGCTCCAGCGAAGATACTTTTGACAACGCGCCGACGGTTATGTTAAAAATACGCCATGACGATAAGAGTTTACAATACATTTACAGGGAAAAAAGAGGAATTTATACCTGTGCATGTTGGCAAGGTCAAACTGTATGTATGCGGCGTCACTGTTTATGACCATTGTCATATTGGACATGCACGGAGCGCCATTGTTTTTGATGTGATTTATAGATATCTAAAGACAAAAGGCTATGAAGTTACCTTTGTAAAAAACTTTACCGATATAGACGATAAAATCATTAAAAAGGCAAACATCGAAGGAATTTCCTGGAAAGAGGTCGGTACAAAATACATAACATCTTTTTACGAGGATATGGATGCGTTGAACATTTTACGACCCACCCATGAACCAAAAGCAACCGACCATATCGACGAAATGGTTGTTCTTGTGGAAACACTTCTGAAAAAAGGCTATGCCTATAACACAAACGGCGATATCTATTTTTCCGTTGAGAGTTTCAAGAGCTATGGTGCCCTTTCAAAAAGGACACTTGAGGAAATGGTGGCTGGTGCGCGAGTTGAAGTGGATGAGAGAAAAAGAAATCCACTTGACTTTGCCCTATGGAAAGCGTCAAAAGAAGGCGAACCCTCATGGGATACTCCTTTTGGGAAAGGCCGGCCGGGTTGGCATTTGGAATGCTCAGTTATGAGCACAAAGTATCTTGACAACCCCTTTGATATTCATGGCGGGGGGAAAGACCTGATATTCCCCCATCACGAAAACGAAAGAGCTCAAACAGAGGCTGCGACGGGTGGTAAGTTCGTAAACTATTGGATACATAACGGTTTTGTCAACATTCAGAAAGAAAAGATGTCTAAATCGCTGGGCAACTTTCTTTTGATAAAGGATTTTATAAAAGAATACCACCCTGAGGCGCTAAGACTTTTTTTTCTTTCGACACACTACAGAAGCCCGATAGATTACAACGAAAAATCAATAGAAGATAACAACAATACCCTCTACCGGCTCTACTATACCCTTGAAAGGGCATTAAAAATAGAAAGGTCTACAGGAGCCGTACCAAAAAAATTTGTTGAGACTGCAGAGATTGAAAAGAGGTTTTATGAGGCAATGGACGATGATTTCAACACAGCCCTTGCACTGTCCTGTATGCTTGAGTTGTCAAAGACGCTGAATAAGCTTATTGACCAGAACGATGAAAGCGCATCGCCGTTCATTGTCTACACCAGGAATGTTTTTACTTCGCTTGCCGATGTTCTTGGATTTTTGAAGAGTGATTTCGATGTATTCGATTCACAGGAGAAAGTCCGCCACCTGACGCGTGTTGGATTAGATATGCCTTCTCTTGAAGGTTTTATGAAAGAAAGGGTGGAAGCGAGAAAAAATAAGAATTATAAGAGAGCGGATGAGATCCGCGAAACGCTTTCCGGGCAGGGGATCTTTTTACAAGATTCACCAAAAGGCACAGAATGGAGAATAAAAAATATTTTTACATCAAAAGGGGAGGATAGATGATAGAGATAAGATTTCATGGAAGAGGCGGTCAAGGTGCAGTGACGTCTGCAGAAATTGTTGCCCAGGCTGCAATAAAACTGAATTACTATGCACAGGCATTCCCAAGTTTTGGTCCGGAAAGGAGAGGCGCTCCTGTTCAGGCTTTTTTACGGGTTTCAAATACACCTATCAGACTCAGATCAAAGATATATTACCCGGATAATGTTATTATACTGGATCCCACATTGCTGAACACTGCAAATCCAACAGTCGGCTTAAAAGAACATGGTTTTATAATTATTAATTCCAATAAGTCTGCCGATGAATTGAAGGAACTGTTCCCGGGACGCAACATAGCCCATGTTGATGCCTCAAAGATAGCGAAAGAGGAACTTGGTATACCAATCACAAATACCACCATGATAGGAGCTTTGGTGAAGGCATCGGACGTTGTTAGCATAGAAGCGCTGGAGGAACCGGTGCGAGAGCGCTTTGGGGTGATTGCACAGAAGAATATCAACGCATATATGCGTGCCTATAGCGAGACGAATATTATCAAAGGTGTAAAATAATAAAACACTCTATGCTTGCCGCTATATATTTGAAGAATTGATAAGATATGTGGTTTTGCATTAATCTATTGGTTTCTGCTTCCTATCTTCTTATCCACTTACCGTTTGGTTTATGAAAGTTTCTGCCAATATCGTAGATGTATTAAACTCGACAATCTATCCCGGTATGATTGATATTCAAAACGGGAGAATAGCGGCCATTACGAGGAACAATGGGAGCTATGATACCTTTATCCTTCCAGGCTTTGTAGATGCCCATGTCCACATAGAAAGTTCCATGCTGGTACCCTCTGAATTTGCCAGGTTGGCAGTAATGCATGGTACGGTGGCTACCGTATCTGATCCCCATGAGATTGCAAACGTGCTTGGTATGAATGGTGTAAGGTTCATGATTGAGAACGGAAAGTCCGTTCCCTTTAAGTTCTACTTTGGTGCATCACCTTGTGTGCCTGCAACGGTTTTTGAAACAGCCGGCGCCTCGCTCGGGCAATATGAGATAGAAACTTTACTTGAGAACAACGAAATTAAGTATTTAAGCGAGATGATGAACTTTCCGGGTGTTATAGGGGGAGATTCGGATATAATGGCAAAGATCGGGGCTGCAAAAAAATACGGGAAACCCATCGATGGTCATGCCCCCGGTCTTAGAGGTGAACCGCTTAAGCATTATATCGGTGCAGGCATATCTACCGACCATGAGACCTTCCAGTATGACGAGGGGGAAGAAAAACTGTCCCTGGGCATGAAACTTCTTTTGAGGGAAGGATCTGCTGCGAAAAATTTTGATACCTTAAATCATCTGATTACAAAATATCCCGAACAATGCATGCTTTGCAGCGACGATAAGCACCCCGATGACCTTGTGGCGGGTCATATAAACGAGCTTGTGAAAAGGGCAGTTATCATGGGAATTGATAGAATGATTATACTGAAATGTGCCTGTGTGAACCCTGTCCTTCATTATGGTCTCGATGTAGGCTTGTTGAGGATTGGGGATGATGCCGATTTTATCGAGGTAGATAGTCTGAGTAGTTTTAATGTGCTTAAAACATACATAAAGGGGCGCATTGTTGCCGAAAACGGAAAACCGCTGCTGCCACATGTAGCAGTGAACCGTATTAATAATTTTGAGACAGGGATACACAGTTCAGACGAATTTGCAATGAAGGCAAGGGGAAATAAAATACGTATAATAGAGGCAATAAATCATCAGGTAATAACCGGCAGCGTCCAGGCAATATTGAAACAGAAAAACGGAAATGTTGTCCCGGATATCGAAAGGGACATCCTGAAAATAGCCGTTGTTAATCGTTATAAGAATCTCCCGCCGGCAATCGGTCTGGTGAAGAACTTCGGTCTGAAGATAGGCGCCATTGCATCGTCTGTGTCCCATGATTCACACAACATAGTTGCCGTTGGTGTCACAGATGAAGACATATGTAACGCAATAAATCTTGTTGTTGAGTGTAAAGGAGGGCTGGCGGTTTCATACGATAATATTCGGGAAGTACTCCCACTTCCCATAGCAGGTCTCATGTCTGATGAGGATGGTTTCAGTGTGGCAAGGCAGTACTCAAGGATTGACCGGATTTCCAAGCAACTCGGCTCACACTTAGATGCGCCTTTTATGACCCTTTCCTTCATGGCGCTCCTTGTCATACCAAAATTAAAGTTGAGCGACATGGGGTTATTTGATGGTGAGCGTTTTGAGTTTGTTGATGTCCTTGAAGGGTAACGCCCGGCATTTTGCGGGTATATTTGGATATCAAATTTTATTGTTTGACTTTAACGCCATAAATAACTATAATCACCTAAATGTATAAAAAATCTCTGATCCTCCTTGTAATAATATTGCTTATTGCTTCCTGCAGCACCTTTTCAAAAAAGAAAGAAGATACATCGGCAAAGACCCCCCCGGCCAAAGCAGACAAAAAAACAGAGAAGATGGAAGCAATTGAGGAATCTACCCAAAAACCAGGGGACATAAAGGTTATTGATGGGGTCGAGTACATATATGCATCCAACAGAAGGTTCATGCTTACGCCCTATGAGCCGGAATATGTGTGGGTTAGGAAAGATCAGTATGCACCGCGTTTCGGGGAAGCTTTAACGTCTGGCGGCGGCGGGGCAACCGGAAAGAAAGAACGCGAGGAGACGGAAAAAAGAATTGGCAAGCTCGAGGAAGAGCTTAAAAAGAAAGGAATTGCACCGCAAATGGTATATCCATACCAGATGGGCTCCTTTCCGGCAGGTATGGGTTTTATGCCAGGTATTTCTCTGATTTCATTTAATTACCCGTCACCAAAGATGAAGAGACGAATCATTGTGCTGCCCATGGCAGACCAGACAAATTATAAAGGAGAGGGACTGGGAGATCTGGCAACAAGGCGGCTTGTAACGAGACTTGAGAATGCCGGGGCAATCATCTGTATAGACCCTCAGACAGTAAACAATAAAGGAGCGCTTACAGACCCCGAGAACATGAAATCTTTAAATGAATTGTACGGGATACAGGCGATTTTAAAAGGAACACTTTCGGATATATATACCAGTTCATCAAAAATTGAGGGTAAAGATGAAAAAGATACCTCTTTTGCGATATCTAAAATCACCCTTGAAGTTTACAACACCGATACCGGTATTGTTCTTAAGCAGCTATCCGGCAGAAACCCCATCTCTCTCACGAGAGAGAAGGGAGAAATGAGCATAGAAAAGGCAAAAATAAAGGCGATAGACCTGGCAATAGAATTATTGGCCGAAGACCTTTTAAAGGCTATACTCACGCTGGATTGGCACGCAAGAGTTGCATCCGTTGAGACCGGAAAGGTTTATGTTAATGCTGGAAGGCAATCAGGCTTAGACAAAGGCAGCATCCTTGACGTATATTCTCCAGGAGAGCAAATCATAGACTCAAAGACAAAAATGCCGCTTGGGACAATAAAAGGAAAATATAAAGGGGAGCTTGAAGTGTCAGAACTTTTCGGTGTCGATGCCTGCTGGGCAAAAGTTAAGAAGGGCAGTAACTTTTCAGCTACTGATCTTGTATACTTTCAGAAATAGTTATACCAATTCGCCATCAATCATATAACTTCGTTACCTCGTCGTCACACTCCTCGACTTACTGCGACCCACTTATTGCAGGTTCCGCGCGCCTGTGTCAGGGTAGCCTCTGGGTGCTATCTATGAATCCAAACCGGTATCAATTATTGCCTTTATACGAGCAGTATGGTTCTTCGCCCAAGAAGTCTCCATAAAGTTCATATGCGCGTGCCCTGCATCCACCGCAGATTTTAAGGTATTTGCACCCGCTGCATTTGCCACGATAAGACGATAAATCTCTCAACTGATTGAATACAGGCGATTCCTCCCAGACCTTCTTTACTCCATCCTTCCTTACATCACCTGACGGGATTTCAAGATAACCGCAGGGTTGTGCAATACCCTTATGGGATATGAACATGAAATGTTTTCCGGCAAGGCACCCAGCACTATTCGGCGTGTTGCCCTTTTCCTTCACGATCCGGTAATAGTGGGGTGCGCAGGTGACTTTTATTTCAAGCTCGTTTTTCTTTTCAATATTGTATAGCCACTCAAGTACTTGTTCATACATGACTGTACTCAGCTCTTTTCCCTTCAGTCCCTGTCCCCTGCCGACGGGCACAAGAAGGAAGGTGTGCCAAGCCACAGCGCCGATGGATTGAGCGAGTTCGTATATTTCCTCAAGCGCTTCCACGTTAAGTTGTGTAACTGTTGTATTTATTTGAAATGGCATATCTGCATTTGTTAATATTCCTGCTGCCCTTATCACCGATGCAAAGGAGCCCTTAACGCCTCTGAACAGATCATGCGCTACGCTGTCTTTTCCGTCTATGCTCAGGCTCACCCGCTTGATCCCGCCAGCTTTAAGCCTTTTTGCCTTTTCCTCATCAAGCAAAGTTCCATTAATGGCGATGACGAGTCTCAAGCCCTTTATAGTACCGTATTCGATAATGTCAAATATATCATCCCGGATTAGGGGTTCGCCGCCTGTCAGGATGATGGTGGGTGAGGCAAAACCCACTATTTCATCAATAATTTTGCAGCATTCGGCAAAGTTTAATTCTCCGGTATGTGGGCCGAGTGTTGCCGAGGCCCTGCAGTGGATGCAGTTAAGGTTGCAGTTCCGAGTGAGTTCCAATGCAACCATCCTGAGAGAGGATTCTATCTTAACCATTCCGCAAGATCTTTTGCAAAATATGTAATGATAATATCTGCGCCTGCGCGCCTTACCCCTATCATCAATTCAAGCACAGCCCTTTTGTAATCGAGATATCCCTTCGATGCGGCATGTTTTATCATTGCATACTCGCCGCTTACCGAATAGGCAGCCAGCGGGATATTAAACTCTCTTTTTGCTGCGGCCAGCACGTCGAGGTAGAACATGGCCGGTTTTACCATAATTATATCTGCCCCCTCTTCAATGTCGAGCATCATTTCGCGGAGCGCCTCCTGTTGGTTCGGCGGGTCCATCTGGTACGCTTTTCTGTCACCGAATTGGGGTGCGGATTCGGCAGCATCTCTAAAAGGGCTGTAAAGGCATGATGCATACTTGGCTGCATAACTCATAATAGGTATATTATAGTCGCCATGAAGGTCAAGCATTTCCCTGATTGCCCTTACCCTGCCATCCATCATATCAGAGGGGGCCACCATGTCCGCCCCTGCCATTGTGTGCGAGAGGGCGCTTTTCGCAAGGAGCTTCAAGGTCTCGTCGTTATCCACATGGCCGTCCTTTACAATCCCGCAGTGGCCGTGGCTCGTATACTCGCACATACAAACATCGGTGATCACCATAATATCATCGCCAAAAAGCTTTTTTATCTTTCTTGTTGTATTTTGTATAACACCGTTTTTGTCGTAAGCGCCACTCCCCGTCTCATCCTTTTTCTCCGGTATGCCGAAGAGCAGGATTGCCGGTATGCCCAAACTCACAACATCCTCTATCTCCTTGAGCAGTCCCTCAACAGAAAACTGATATATATCCGGCATGGAAGGGATGGGTACCTTCTCTTCCTGCATCTCCTTGACAAACATGGGGTACACGAGGTGCCTTGTTGATAGTTCCGTTTCCTGGATCATACCCCTCAACCTATCATTTTTCCTTAATCTCCTCGGCCTGTATTCCGGAAATTTCATTTAGACCTCCGTCAAAACAATTATTAATAATAAATTTGCAAGGGTATGTCTGCAATCCTGTTATTTTTTTGTTGTCATTTTCTTAATTATGTACGAAAACTTTATTCAGTTCAATCTTTTTGTTGTTAGAGGATACATCAAAAAGATCATTAAAGTTTTCCATGACAGGCACCAGTTCTCCGATCTAACCCCTAAATTGAATAATCTCCCGGCATGATTTGTGACATTCATTTGACACTTACAGGTCAAATTATATAATAAAGATTTGTAACAACCTTTATATATTACCTTTTTATGATGTTGGAATCTGGCACACTTTTTGCTTTTAAGTAGTACAGAATGAAGATAGATGAAAATAGAAAATCAGCCATCCTTAATAGCCTCTTAAAGCCCAAGGCAGTGCGTGCAAAAGATTCAACCGGAACAGATGATTTTATTTTAAGAAGTGAAGAAACTATCGATAAATTGGAATTATCCACACAAAAAAGTACGATTGACAGGCCTCAAGAGAAGACCGGGATACCCCCTGTATTGCTAAAAGAACTTAAAGGCTATAATTTTATTGATAAAGTTGAATTATCCACAAGGAAGAAGTCCAATATTCCGGTGAAAGAAAAAGTAAAATACGCCTCAACTATTGTAAGTCAGGACAGGATAAATGCGCTGCTCGAGGCGCTTCAGTCCGAAACATATAATGCGAGGGTTGAGATTAGCGCCAAAAACAGTATGAAGAGCCAACTATTGGACATTGTGATTTAATTAATGCGAATAAATTCTCCGCAGTTTGCCATCAAGAAGATTTCCGTGATTCCCCATTGATTTTAAAGACTTTTTAAGGTAAATTGAAATGCTGTTTTGATGAGTCCTGCCAAGCGGGATGACACGAATCGAAGCATTTGCAATAGCGAGAACTGCCGCAGCCATACCGTTCAAGGTTTTGGCCGTACATGGAGGATTAGATGAAAAGAATATTCAGCGGGATTCAGCCGACAGGCGAAATCCATCTGGGAAATTATGTAGGTGCAATAAGAAATTGGGTTAGTTTGATGGATGAATATGATTGTATTTTCTGTGTAGTTGATTACCATGCAATAACTGTGGAGTACGAAATAGAGAAGCTTAGAAGCAGGACGGTGGATACGGCTTTAATACTTCTTGCTTGTGGCCTGTCACCCGAAAAATGCAAAATACTTGTCCAGTCCCATGTGCCGGAGCATACCGAGCTTGCCTGGATATTTAATTGTGTAACCCCTATAGGCGAGCTTGAGCGGATGACTCAATTTAAGGATAAATCAAAACAGCATAGGGCAAATATCAATATGGGCCTCATGGGATATCCCGTTCTTCAGGCTGCGGATATTCTTATATACAAAGCCGGTTTTGTGCCTGTTGGCGAGGATCAGGTGCAGCATGTAGAACTATCGAGAGAGGTGGCGAGAAAATACAACAGCAGATACGGGAATTTCTTTCCCGAGCCACAGGCAATCCTTTCTGTGGCGCCTAAGATTCTTGGGGTGGACGGGGCAAGTAAGATGTCTAAATCAATGAATAATTATATAGGATTATTGGAAGACAAAAACTCCATATGGGAAAAATTGAGGACAGCAGTAACCGATGTAAACAGGGTAAGAAGAAAAGACCCGGGTAACCCTGAGGTTTGCAATATATTCACGATACACAGGGCTTTTTCACCGAATGATACTCTTTTAGAGGTAGATAAAGGCTGCAGGAGTGCTGCAATAGGTTGTATTGACTGTAAAACAATGCTTTTTAAAAATATAATGGATGAACTGACCCCGATACAGGAGAGGGCTGCTTCTCTGAACGAGAATCCCGGTTATATTAAGGATGTGATAAACACAGGGGCAAATAAATGCAGCGTTATTGCAAAAGAGACAATGGACGAAGTGAGGAAGGCGGTAGGGCTGTTTTATGAACGATAAAGCAAAACTAAATTGTGTGTTTTAAAAGATTATTCCGTCAGAAAAGGCGTTGAAACATGCGATGGATGTGATAAATTATATTGATATAGATATTATTTCCCCACAACACGTAAGTGTTTTTGCAAATAAAAGAGATATAAATGTGCTCATCAAAAAGCCCTCTTCTTTGACGCAAGTCGGCATTGATACGCTTTGTTAAATAATATTTGATAATTGCAATTATTTTCTTGACAATAAGATTTTCATGTATTATATTGATTCATGTTAAATAATTCACATAATAAACAAGCAAATACACTGTTTTATCAGGTTTATTGCGGTTATTTATATAAAACTGCTTTACGATTAAGTTATATTTGCAAGAGTTGTTCATTAATTCACAAGTAGTTCTTTAACGTAGACATTCACCCTCACTAGCTTCTCATAATAACCCCCCTTCCCCCTGGGAACGCCCAGGGGGTTTTTTATTTACAAGACAGGCAAATTGTTGTATGTTTTTGCCGTGGATATATCGAGTATAAATAATTATTCCGGTGGTGTTTTAAGCCTGATCTATGCTTCCGGACCGGTTGCAAAGGTGGTTTTGTCCATTCTTTTTATATTTTCGATTGTATCATGGACGATCATACTCTATAAACTCAAGCAATACGGCAGAGCAGAGAGCGATGCGGAAAGGTTTATGAGAACCGCAAGGGATGCCGATTCTTTTAAGAAATTAGTAACGACATACCGGGAAACCCCCAACAATGCTTTTTACCGTTTGATGTTTGCATCTTACAAGGAGATTGCCTCAAGGCAAAAAGAAAATCCCGGGATAAGACCTGAAATAATGCCGTCCGTTGAAAATGCTCTAAAAATCATTATGTCTGAAGAAACAGACAGGTTTGAAAGGAGACTTTCTTTTCTTGCCACAACTGCAAACACTGCGCCGTTTATTGGTCTATTCGGTACGGTATGGGGTATCATGGATTCGTTCCGTGAGATAGGGCTTAAGGGAACAACAAGTCTGTCCGTTGTTGCACCGGGCATAAGCGAGGCGCTTATAGCCACTGCTATCGGCCTCGCAACAGCTATACCGGCAGTCCTCGCATATAATTATTTTAATGGCAGGCTAAAACGTATTCTATCAAAAATGGAAAATGCATCTATGTATATACTGAACCTCCTGGAGAAATGAAATTATCAAAGGATTCAAAAGCCCCACTTTCTGAAATAAACATCGTCCCTCTTGTTGATGTGATGCTTGTCCTGCTTATCATATTCATGATAACGGCGCCCATGATGCAGCACGGAATGAATATCGATATCCCCAAGGTAACAACAAAACCCCTGCCAACCAAAGACGAGCCACAAATACTCAGTATTTCAAGTAATAAGCAGCTTATATTGAATGAAAAAAAATTAGATGTAAAAGACCTCAAAGCGGCAATACAGCTACTTTTTACAAATAAAAACAGCAAAGAGATTTACTTAAGGGCAGACAAAAACGTCCCTTATGGTTTTGTTGTGACTTGTATGGGTATTGTAAAAGAAGCTGGGGTAGAGAAGGTAAATATAGTGACAAAGCCTGCAGAGGAATAATGGCGAACAAGCGCCCGGCTATCAGCACTTTTATGGGAATCATGAGGGCGGCGCATATTTTACTGCTCGTGGAAGGCTAAAAAATACTGACTGCCGAATTATCATGAAAGAAGAAACCTGGTTCAAAATGCTCACAATCTCTACTGTTCTCCACTTCATTGTGGTTGGTGCATTCAGTATCCCAATAAAAAGAACACCAAAGAGATTTGATGCATTATCGTCATATTCTGTTAATCTTGTCGGAGATATTGGCGGTGGTCCCGGTGGCCCGAAGGCAGGAAAATTCTTGGAAAGCAAACATGCTCCCGAAAAGGAGACGTCTCCTGCCAGGGTGAGTAAGCCCGTTTCCACACCAAAGAGCAAGCCGGTACCAATTCGAAAGGAAAAAGAGGCTGTGTCTCTTTCAAAAAAAAAGGAACCCCCCAAGGCTATACCTTCGAAAGAAACAACTACCAAAGAAGAATTAAGTCATCTCAATGACCGGATAAGGGAGATGAAAAAACGGACAGAGTATCTTGACGTTACCAGGACTAAAGGATTATCGGGAACAGCGGGACCGGGAAGGACAGGCAATAGCGGTTATGGACTACCCGGCTCCTCCGAGGGAGGGGGAAGAACCCTTGATCCGGTATCGCAGAGATATATGCTTGAAATATGGGAGAAAATAAAAAATTCATGGGGTTTACCCGGCATAGCCTCCTACAAAAAAGACCTGGAAACAATAGTGACAATCAGAATACGAAAGGACGGAAGAATAGTGGATGTAAACATTGAAAAGCGATCCGGGAACAGGATATATGATGAATCAATCCTTCGGGTTTTACGTTCTGTTGACCCCCTGCCGCCTATACCTACCACTCTCAACATGGAAACCATGGAGATAGGCTTCAGGTTTTTGCCGGGTGATCTGTCATGAGCGAGTTTGAGAGCATTATACTCGGCGCCGTCCAGGGCATAACGGAGTTTCTGCCCATCAGCAGTTCTGCCCATCTAATTGTTTTGCCGTGGTTTTTCAAAGTTAAAGAAGGTGGCATAACCTTTGATGTAATGCTCCACTTCGGAACCCTGCTTGCTATTCTGACTCTATATGGAAGAAAATTTTTAACTGTTTTGATAGAAGGACTACATGACTTGAAAGAAAAGAGGCTTGGGAACTCACTGCTTTTTAAGATTATTGCAGGCACTTTGCCGGCAGTTGTATGCGGTTTGCTTTTCAAGGGTTTTATTGAATCTCATTTAAGAACGCCTTATGTAGCGGTATTCGGCCTTATCGCAGTATCGATCATGATGATAGTATGTGAGAGGATTTATGTAAGCGAAAAAAGCATATCCTATCCCATTGCGATAGGGATAGGTATAGCACAGGCCTTAGCCCTTGTACCGGGTACATCAAGAAGCGGTATTACAATTGTGGTAGGCATGCTTCTGGGCCTGAAGAGAACTCAGGCCGTGGACTTCTCTTTCCTGCTGTCAATACCGATAATACTCGGTGCGTCCCTGTATGAATCAAGACATATACACTTTCATGATGTAGGGGCAGAAATAGAGTTGTTAGTACTTGGAGTAGCTTCTTCTTTTATTTTCGGATTGTTAAGCCTTAAATTTCTTATCAGGTTTTTAAAGAAACATTCACTTGATGTCTTTGCCGTCTACAGGATCGGGCTTGCCCTCATCATTCTTCTTTTTTCCAAATAACTTGTGAATCATATCGTTAACGGCCTGTATTATATAGTTTCTTGTAAAGTATAGGACAACAGTAAATACTATGCTTGCAAACAGCAGCCAGAAAAAAGCCTGATATTTGCCGTTTTTTAACGCATTGCCCTGTAAAGTAAGCATAAGTGTTCCCGGCAGCCTGCCGAATATATTCATAAACAGGAAATCAACAAGCCGCATACGGGTAAGGCCAAGGAGGTAGCAGAGAGAATCCTTGGGGAATCCGGGCAGGAGAAAGAGGATAAAGGTGATGTTCAGGCCTTTGTGTGTAATAAAATAATTGAATTTATCTATATATTCTTTTTTTACTATCTTTTCCACAAAACCCAAGCCGAATAGTCTTGTTATACCAAAGGCAAAGAGGGAACCCACTGTAAGACCTATTGTGGAGAGTATCACCCCTGATGTATTCCCGAAGAGAAAACCGCCGACAACACCGGTAAGCTCTCCCGGGACCGGGGCAACTATAACCTGTAATGCCTGAACGAAGACGAATGCAATGGCAGCAAAGGGGCCGAAAGAGGCAATAAAAAAACGGAGCTTTCTCGGATCAAAAAAGAACCTGTAGAAGCGGATTATTTCCCGCCACTGACCTTCGTGATAGACATAAAACATAAGGAGAATAAGAAAAGATACACATAGCCAGAGAATTACGCGCAGGAATATGGATATATTTTTGGACTTGACGATGGATTCTTTTATCAAGTTGGAATGGCCACTGTCCTTAATACTTCGTCAACAGTGGTTAAACCTCCTTCGAGCAATATCAGACAGTAGTCTTTCAGGGTTCTCATTCCGCTATTTATAGCTTCCTGTCGTATTATATTCGTTTCCGCCCCTTCCGCGATCAGATGTCTCACCGACTCGGTTACCATGAGCACCTCGTATACACCTACCCTGCCTTTGTAACCGGACATGCCGCATGCATCGCAACCTTTGCCTTTACATAGCTCTACATCTTCCGGCAGTCCGAGGTATTTTGTTATTACTTTTTCGGGAACATACTTTTCCTTGCAATTCGGGCAAATCCTTCGAACAAGTCTCTGTGCAACAATACCGATGATTGATGTGGAAATGAGAAAGGACTCTATGCCCATATCGTTAAGTCTCATGAATGTACTCGGCGCATCGTTTGCGTGAAGTGTCGTAAAAACAAGGTGTCCGGTAAGGGCTGCCTCAACTGCTATCTTCGCCGTTTCTTTATCTCTTGTTTCTCCGACAAGTATGATATCAGGGTCCTGTCTCAAAAAGGCCCTTAACACCCGTGCAAAATCAAGTCCTATATCAGAGTTTACCTGGACCTGGTTTATGCCTGCAAGGTCGTATTCAATGGGGTCTTCCACGGTAGATATATTTACGTCGATATCATTTTTTTCAGCTAATGCACTGTATAAAGTGGTACTCTTCCCGGAGCCTGTAGGTCCTGTGACAAAAATAATCCCATAGGGCTTCTTTATCATATCCCGAACAAGGTCTAATGTGGGTTGATGCGAAATAAGTTTATCCAAACCCATAGAGGTATTGCTCTTGTCCAGAATTCTTGTACAGATCTTCTCACCGAATTTTGTTGGTATGGATGACACCCTGAAGTCTACCGTTTTATCTCCTATTTTCATGGTGATCCTGCCGTCCTGGGGCATTCTTCTCTCCGTAATATCCAGTTTTGATATAATCTTTACCCTGCTGATGAGGGGGAGTATCACCTTTCTGGGCAGCATCATCTGTTCCCTTAAGACACCGTCTATCCTGTAGCGCACCCTGCACCCTTTTTCCATGGGTTCTATATGGATATCGCTTGCCCCCTTTTTCAAGGCCATGCCTATAATATTGTTCGTGAGTCTTATAATAGGTGCACCTTTTGCCTCACTTTCCAGATCCGCTATCCCCATTTCATCGTCTTTGCCTTCTTCGACCTCCATATCCTTCATAATATCGGATTGGAGAGAATCCATGTTTTCAAGGATAGAGTCTATGCTGATCTCAGGTTTCTCTTCCTCTTTCTTCATGATTTCGGGATAGTCTTTTTCCATGAATGTTTTCAGGTCTTGATCGACAACGAGAACCTGTTCAATGGCAAGTCCTTTTATAAACTTTCTTACTTCATCTATTGCCAGAAGGTCTGTTGGATTGACCATGGCAAGCGTTAGAGTACTGTTCGAGTAGGCAATGGGGAGTACTTTGTAACGCATGATGAGTTGCTTCGGGATTAAAGAGAGCACTTCCGAGTCAATTTTGATAGTTGCAAGGGATTTTATGCCCATGCCCTTCTGGGCATTCATTGTCTCTATCCTTTCAGCCACTATCTTGTTCAAAGACATGGAGATTGTGGGGTGCTCCCCGAGCAGGCTCTCAAAATCAGTTTTTTCAAGCACAAATACCGATGTTGCCTGGATTGCCATTACCGTGGCTGTCCTCGGATTACCTGTCAAAAGGGCCATCTCGCCGAAACATGCGCCGCTGTCAAGAGAGGCGATCGACAGATCTATCCCAAGGTTGGGCTCCCGTTTCTTTATATCCACCTTCCCATTTTTTATGATGAACATGGAGTCCCCGGATGCACCTTCCCTGACTATTGCAGTATTGGGAGGATAAACCCTTTCTTTCAGCCTGGCAGAAAGCTCCTGAAGCTCTTCATCACCCAGGGATTTAAAAAGCTCTGTGTTTTTGAGACAAGATAATTTATCCGAGCAAACATTCATCTTCCGAATCTCCTCACTCTGTGCTGGTAGCTTCTGATTGCCCGCAGAAAATCGATCTTTCTGAAGGCAGGCCACAGTGCATCACAAAAATAAAATTCACTGTATACACTTTGCCATAAAAGAAAACCACTTAAGCGAATTTCGCCGCTTGTGCGGATTATAAGGTCCGGATCAGGGATTCCGTTTGTATATAAATGATTTGTGATATCTTCAATGGTTATGCTGTTTGCAAGCTCCTCGGCATTCTCCACACTTCTTTCTCTTATTGCCTTTCTCACTGCTTCAACAATTTCTTCCCTACCGCCGTAACCGATCGCTATATTCAGGATGTGCCTCTCATTATCCTTTGTATATTCTTCGGCATTTCTTATTGCTTCTTTTAATGTGTCCGGCAGTACATCGAATTTTCCAAGGATATTAATCCTGAAGCCATTTCTCTTTATGACCAGACTCCTTGAGAGTTCGAAGATCTTTTCTTCTATTACTTTCAAGAGGCCGTTTAATTCCAGATTATCTCTTCGGGTATTTTCCGTTGAAAGTACCCATATAGTTACAATTTTAATGCCCAGATTGCTACACCACTGGAGGACATCATCAAGCTTCTTCGCCCCTTCCTTGTGCCCCATCGTTACGTCATCAAAGCCCATCTCTTTTGCAAACCTTCTGTTGCCGTCAAGGATGATGCCTATATGGGTCGGTGTTGTCCCCTGCTGCACTTCCTTTTCAAGAAGTTTTTCATAAGAATAGTATAGAGCCCTTTTTACAAACATATTAGATTATAATGCAATTTTTTATAAATTAACATTGTTTTTACAGGAAATACAAGGATACTGCAAAACACAGAGTTCAGAAAAGGCTTTATTATCGGCCCCGTATTTGCCCCATTTGTTTCGGTCTTGAGACAAGGGACTTTACCGCATCCTTTAAGCCGTCAAGGGTGAGCTCAAACATAGGAAATACCTTGCTTATCGTATCTACGGTATAATGACCCCAATAATTCCTATGTGTGGGGTTCAGCCAGACCGAATGCGGAAAGTGCTCTTTGATCTTCATAAGCCATTCCAACCCCGGTTTGTCGTTTGTATAGTAGTAGTCAATGTTGCCATTTACGTCAAAGAGTTCCGAGTATGCCATCCTCGCATCGCCGACAAAGACAACCTTGTATCCGCTATGGAAGTTTGAAAAAAGTTTTTCCGTCGGCACCCTTTTATAGTTCGCTATGTCCTCGTAAATGTCCTGGTATATACAATTGTGGAAAAAATAATATTTAAACTCTTTGAAATGTTCCATCTGGGTTGCAGCAGAAAAAAGCCTTTCGCATAGTTCTGAATATGGCCACATTGAACCGCCGGTGTCCATAAGGAGAATAAGTCTTACCGAGTTTTCCCTCGACTTATTGAAAACAAGCTCAATCTCCCCGCCTTCTTTTGCGGTTTTATCTATTGTCTGATCTATATCCAACTCTTCTTCCGCCCCTTCTCTTTTCAATTCTCTCAGTTTTTTCAGGGCCATCTTTGTTTGTCTTACGTCAAGAATAATGTCGTTCCTATAGTTCTTGAATCTTCTTTCTTCTGCTACTTTTGATGCGGACTGCATCCAGGATTCCCCGCCAACCCTTATACCACCGGGATGGTATCCGTACGCTCCAAAAGGCGATGTCCCGCCGGTGCCTATCCATTTGCCTCCGCCGTCGTGACGTTCTTTCTGCTCTTTCAGCCTTTCCCTGAACTGTCTCATCAATTCTTCCATGTCATGTTCTTTCTTAAATTCTTCCAGCTTTTGTTGAAACTCCGCCATTTCTTCGGGACTCATCTTTGGAAGCCTGTGGGTGGGGTTCTCAAGCCATTCAAGCACCTTGTCGAGCTCGGCCGGCTCTGTTTTGATTCCGCCGAAATACTCCTGAAAGGCCTCGTCAAACATATCGTAAAATGCTTCACTTTTTACAAGAAAAGCCCTGCCGATATAATAAAGGTGATCCAGGCTTGATTGAAAATAACCGTTATACAGCGCTTCTATAAAGGATATCCATTCTGTGACGGCAACAGGAACGCCTTTTTTTCTTAAAAGATAAAAAAAATCAGTAAACATTATATGACTCCAGGATTACAATCTCTTCACGACCGGCCTCAGAACTGCAGCCGCCTTTGTTTTAGAATCTTTTCCTGAATCCTCCTCCGCCCTGGGCATTACTTAGTTTTACAAACCTTCCTGTATCCTGCTCGGTTTTAAGGAGTGCTCCAAGGAAAGGTATTTCAGAGGATATCTTATCTATGCTGATGCCGCCCAGCGCGAGAACTTTTATCCAATCAATAAGCTCGCTTGTCGACGGTTTCTTTCGCAAACCCTCTACTTCGCGTATCCAGTAGAATTTTTTTATTGCCTCTCTCATAAGTTTGTTTTCAATATCAGGATAGTGCACTTTTACAATCCTTTCCATCATCTCCTGGTCGGGAAACTCAATGTAGTGAAATATACATCTTCTAAGAAAGGCGTCAGGCAATTCCTTCTCCGAATTGCTTGTAATGATTACAACAGGCCTGTGCTTCGCCCTGACTTCTTCGTCGAGTTCCGGTATATGAAAAGACATTTCGTCGAGTTCGTTAAGCAAATCATTCGGGAACTCTACATCAGCCTTATCAACCTCATCTATCAAAAGGACCAACTGCTCGTCGCTGGTAAATGCCTGTCCCAGTTTGCCGAGCTTTATATACTGTCTTATATCGGAAATGTCCTTGTCCTTAAACCTTGCATCATTCAGCCTCTGAACGGTATCGTACACATAGAGGCCGTCTTTTGCCTTTGTAGTTGATTTAATGTTCCAGATAAGAAGCTTCTTGTTGAGCGCCCCTGCTATGCTATGAGCGAGAAGTGTCTTGCCTGTGCCGGGTTCGCCTTTGATAACAAGTGGTTTTCCCAGGGCGACTGAAACGTTTACAATCTCCATTAAGGGCTTTGACGCTATGTAGTTATCGCTCCCCTGATATCCGTGTATGGTTGTTGCCATGAACTCCTCCTTCTTATTAGTGAAAAATATCACTATAATATACGACTTAGTTATGTCTGTTGTCAACCGGAGGATGGCCATTGCAGGTTTTTCGGGATTTCACGGGCATGGCAAAACCTCTTCGCTTAAATTTGGATGATGTGAAAAGCTAATGCACAAACTGTAAAAGATTCTTCCAGTCATGAGATCGATTTATTAACAGCTTCTTAGGAAATTACGTTTTACCTTGATAAAAGTGAATTGTTGTGGCACGTTATCAATTATATATGCATCGTGAATATTTAAAACATTTCCGTTTGATACAAATAGTTCCTGCACTGCTCTTCTTGTTGCCCGCTTTATTTGCTTTCTGTTCCCAGCCTTTATTAGCTCAGGAAAAACCTTCGGTATGGCGGGATATGATAAACCGGGAGAAAACAGAGGTCAGGGAGGTGCAGCTTGAAATAGAAAAGTTCATTGCCGAACAGCCGGAAAAAGCTCAAAAGCTTCAGGAAAAGGCCCGGGAATTTAACCGCGAGCTGAGACATTTGCTCCTTATCCACAGCATAGCTGAAAATAACCCTATTGAATTCCGCAACACTTTAAAAGTAATGGATGCCCTTAAAAAAAGCGCCAATAGTCTTATTAACCCCATAAATGAACAAATAAAAAATGTCGGCGAATTTGAAAAGTCTATGTTTGAAAGAAAGGAAGAATACAGCAAATTAGCCGAGGACAAATTGCTGGTAGAATCGGCCCGGATAAGCAGAGAATATGTAGAAGATTTGATAAAGCTTTTAACCGTTATAAACACAGCAAAAAAACTCCTTACCGTTTTTCCTCATCAGATCGAAGATTTCCTCTTGAGACTGGAACAAAAAAGATCGGATGTTGAGAAAGAATTTAGCGACTCATGGAAAACATATTTTTTCACATCCACGCCAAAGCATTATTTTACATCAGGCTCATGGGAGCTGGCCTATTTGGTAGCGACAAAATGGTTGAAATTTGTAGCTCTTTACGGATTAACGCCTTCCGACGAGCAAAAGCACTCCTTTAATGATTTTATCCTCAAGATTATTTTATCAGGGCTCATAGCTTCCCTTATCTGCTATCTTTTCCTTAAATGGCTTGGCAAAAAACTGCATAACAGCCATACGGTCAGATATTGTTTGCCCTTCAGCGTCTGGGCAATTTTCGGCCTCTCAACCATTATCAATGCCGTTACTTCCGAATATTTTCAGTTCGGCGCATACCAGGCCTTCGGGGAAATTCTGCTCGCAGGCGGTGCAGTATCCCTTGCCTGGAATTTGCGTAAAACATCGCTCATAGCGTCTCATCGCACAGGCTATAATATCCTCTGGCCCCTCTGGCTTATCTTTGCTTCCGGAATAACTGTGCAGGCATTACGCGTCCCTATTGTTACAATGACCCCGTTGTTTACGGCCCTACTTCTTATATGCAGTGCATATTACTACCTTATAAAGAAACACGTTGTATCCGAACCGGAGCAAAAACTATCTATTTTCACAACCGGATTCACGGCAATACTTGCTGTAACGACCTTGCTCGGTTGGGGAAGCCTTTCCATGCTTGCCTCGGCGCTCTGGTTTATGGTTGTCTTGAATATAGTGCTCGGATCAGGATTGAGCAGCTATTTCTGGAGGACCATACATTCCGGTAAACAGAAATCCATAAGCCTGATTTTATTGAGTAATATGGTTTTACCACTTATCTTCATAGGGCTTTTTACCCTGATTGTCGTATGGGCATCTATATACACGGGCGGAATGCCGCTTTTGATGAAAATCATTCAATGGAAAAAAGATTGGGGCATTATATCGTTGCGGATTACAACTTTATTGACCCTTGCCGCATTATTCTTTATTGCCCGCTCTTTTATAGCTTTTTCCCATACAGCGATAAAATTTCTGAAGATGCGCTGGGAGAATATCGAAGAAGGCGTCATAAAGTCCCTGCAAACTCTCTCATCTTATGTAATCTGGTTTTGTTATGTCATTGTCTCTTTAAACTTTCTGGGAATAGGCATCGGCAATCTTACCATTATTGCAGGAGGCCTGTCGGTAGGCGTAGGCTTTGCCCTTCAGGATCTTATTAAGAATTTTGTCAGCGGCCTTATACTGCTTTTCGGGCGTTCCATACATCCCGGCGATGAAATCCAGCTTGAGGATGTTCATGGAAGGGTTGAAAAAATCAATATACGAAGCACTGTAGTACAGACCAATGAGGACTCTACAATATTCCTGCCGAACTCCGATCTGGTTTCAAAAAAAATTGTTAACTGGACGCATAGAGACCCGAAGGGAAGGGCGGAGATTATTGTAGGCGTGGCCTACGGTTCCGATACAAATCTCATAAAAGACCTGCTCATCCGATGCGCGCTTTCAAACCCTGATGTATTAAAAGAACCTCCACCCTATGTTCTGTTCAGTGATTTTGGGGACAATGCGCTTATTTTCCATCTCCGGTTCTGGATCATGCATGTAATACTTTTAAGAGACAAGGTAAGATCAGTAATTCGTTTCGAAATTGACAGGGTTTTCAAAGAGCACAACATAGAAATCGCATATCCGCAGCGTGATATTCACATACGTTCTGTTGATGGATTAGCCGGTTATTTGAAAACTGATGGTCAGTTAACAGACGGGAAGCCTTAAATTTCCTGTAAATCTCTGCTTACACATTCCCAATACGGTTGCACTGAAAATCAGACTCTTCCAATAAAACGCCGATTTTTGAAGGCAGTCGAAACCTTCAGGCTGCGTGTGCGTTTCTTTGCTTTTGTTGATATTGCTTTCCCGGATCGGATAAATGATCAGTGGCGCATATGTTTTCTTTTTAAACAATTTTAGAGGCACAACCTTTCAATTCGTATTCGGTAATTTCTTCATATTTTCTACTTGAAAATGAATTTGAATTAAAGGACAATGGAAACTATGATTTATGATTCTTTAATATATTTTCATAAATATTTACCGATCCACCCTTTATTCAAAGTCGTTTTAAATTTTATCAACAACAATAATTTGTCAGATATTAATGTTGGCAAAATCGATATTGATCAAGGCGTATATGCGCTTATTGTCGAATACACAACAAACGATATTGAAAGCAGATTCATAGAATGCCACACACAGTATATAGATATACAAATTGTTGTTGCCGGCATTGAACAAATAGGTATTTGCAACAAAAAAGAATGCAAAATCATCGGCACATATAATGAAGAAAATGATTACGAAAAACTTGAAGGCAAGATAGATTTGATTACTTTAAAAAACGGATACTTTACCGTATTTTATCCTCAAGATGGTCATGTTGTAGGGCTAAAAATTCGTAACAAAGAGGATGTAGTTAAGAAAGTTGTATTCAAGGTTCCAGTGTGAAAAACACCATAGCCTTACGTTACCCCAACAATCAATATAATAATGAGGACCCGTTGAAAAGAGATCTTATTTCATTTTTCAAAAATTATATTAATTACAGTATGGAGACAAAATGAAAACAATCATATTAATCGGCGCATTACTCTGTATGCTTTGTTCTGCATTCACTCTATCGGCACAGGATTGCAGTAAGGCTGAAAATACTCATACAATCATTGCATGCCATGAAGAACGATATAAAAATGCGGACAAAGAATTGAATAAAGTATATGGAGAATCAATGAAAACCCTTTCTCCTGCAGCACAGCAGAAACTGAAAGAATCCCAGAGGGCGTGGCTGAAATACAGGGATACAGGCCTTACTCTTGCAATAGAACTCAACAAAGACCTGAGGTCCTATGGTGATGTAGTTATAGCTGACTATAAGGCAACTATTGTTGAAAAGAGGGTGTTGGAGCTGAAATATCTTTTTTCAGGACCGGCAGACCCGCCAATCAAATGGTAAACAATAACCATATACAGAAGATACATCATGTTGCCGGACAGGGAAGTTTTTATGCAGGTCACTTCTTATACTTCACCAATGCTTGACGGGAATTCTTATCAAAACTATTGTGCTGCTGATAATGGGAGATGAGCGATGAAAATAAAAATATTCAGTTCTGTCATCGTAATGCTGGTTCTTTGTTTTACAATCGCTGAAGCCCAAAATTCAGGGAAGGTTTTAACATTTAAAGGTTATAAGAACATTGAAATTGGAATGAAGATTAAAAATGTAGCGAAGGCAACCGGTTTAACATTTTCTTATGATTCTCCCCCTGAAAACAATGAATGTACATATGCGTACACAAAATCGTTACCTGGACTATATTTAATGTTGGTTAATGAAGTCGTTGCCAGGATTGATGTTGACAAAGGCGATTATACAACGCTCGAAGGCGCAAAACCGGGTGATAGCGAGGAAACAATCAAGAAGCTTTATCCAAAGATAGAAATCGAAGGACAAAAATATATTCCTGAAGGACATTATCTCATTGTCCGTTCACCGGATAAGAGCCGGGCGATCATATTCGATACGGATGGTAAAAAGGTGACCGCGTTTCGTGTTGGCCGTATGCCTGAGGTGGAATATGTAGAGGGCTGCAATTAAATAGCTTCCCGAAGTCCTCAACCGACAGGCCGCCAGAAACTATAAAGATTTCAACTGGCAATTTATGACATAATCAAATAATTTTGGCTTGCAATCGTTCCACCGAGCCCAACGGATTCAAAACGAATGATCGATTGCTACTTCTCCCATGAACTGAGCGGTAAGGACAATGAAAATACATTGATATTGTATGGGTAATATAGAAAAGTCTCAGGAAACGTAATTATAAAAAAGATTGAAAATTAATCTCTAATGTCGGAAACTATCAGAAGTATTAGAACCACGTTATTTACATTATAATACGTGCAAAAATCGTGTGAACTGCTGTTCCGGAAAGGATTGAGATGAACAGGTATGATATTATCTTTGTGGGTCACATAATCAAAGGCAAGATAGCGCCTTTTGAACAGGCTTCCAGATCAGGAACAGGGGGTGCATCATTTTTCGGTGCTGCAGCCGCACTCTGTTGTACTAAAAAGATTGCTGTGATAACAAGAATGTCCAAGGATGATGAGCATTTTGTCGAACCTTTTAGAAAAATGGGTATTGACGTTTATGTCCAGTATTCAAATGAGACAACCAGCATGAAGGTTATTTATCCTAATCCAAATGTTGACGAAAGACAGCTCTTTCTAAAGAAAAACGCAGGATATTTCCGGCTTGATGAAATGCCCTCTTTAGAACCATGCTTAATTCATTTGAGCGGCTTAAGCGATCAGGAATTTACTATCGAATTTATGAAGGGATTAAAAGAGAAAGGATTCCGTTTGTCAATTGATATGCAAGGTTTTTTGTGGGAGATAGACAGTCAGACGCGGGCTTTCTATCCCAAGGAATTGAAAGAGAAAGAGAAAATACTGCATCTTATTGAAGTCGTAAAACTGGACAAAAACGAAGCTAAAACATTGACCGGAACTGATGATCTGAAAAGAGCAGCCGCTATTATTGATGAATGGGGGTGTTCTGAAAGCCTTATAACTTCTTCGGACGGTGTATTGGCATACAAAAATGGTGAAAGCTATTTTGAACGGTTCACAAACAGAAGTGTTATAGGAAGAACCGGAAGGGGCGACACGACAATGGGGGCATATCTTGCCAGGAGGATTGATCACTCAGTTGAAGATGCACTGCGATTTGCCGCAGCCCTCGTATCAATTAAGATGGAGAGCGAAGGCCCTTTCAGGGGTACCCTTGAAGATGTGCTGGCAAGAATGGAAGCAAATCAGGAAAAAGCATGAGCTTTGTCTAATAGTAATAGTGAGATGCACTTTGCAATATTTATAATTTCGGCTTAATATCATTTTTTAGGGCTTTTTTATCTCCACGAAACCTCTTCAATGATCTTGCACTTGAGACTTCTTTTTGATCCCCGATGTACTCTCACCAACTTTTGATTCAGGATTTGCAAGAATGGAATATATCGGCAACAATCAGTTTAACCTCTCTTATATGTGCCATACCGGACAGTGGCATGAGATTTATTCAGAACTGCTCTGGATGAGTGTCTGGTAAATATAAGGGATGAAGTGCATTTTTGGGTGTGAGAGGTCGGTTTAAAAGGAAGTCCGTAGTTAAGAATGTCTTCCTGAATTACACAATCCGGCAACCTTGAAAAAACACCTGATTTCTACCAGTTATCAATGATGTCATTTCCCTACGAATGTGATATAAATAACATATTCTGTGAAGGTCTGGAACCAACGGATGTAAGTGTAAGATAATGTTGCGCTCCGGAAAAACAGGAGGAAAAAAGGAGGTATTTAGTATGAAGAGACTATTTTCCCTAAGCTTGATTTATGTAATATGCTTGCTCAGCTTCGGCTCAGCCTATGCACAGCAGAGTACTGAAAAAGGAACAACCGAGCCACAGGCTAAGAAAAGCGGTCCCGAAATGATGTTCGTCCAGAACGCACGATCAGGATCACTCACGGAACTGAAGGAAGAAAAGGGGGCTTTTATCCTCAAGCTTGAGGGAGTCTCCAATGAGACTATCGCCTTTTCCGACCGACCCGACCGCATCGTCACACAGGTGGCGACGGAAAAACTGATAAAGTCAAGCTTGTTCAAGTCCAAGGACGCCCCGAATGCTGCTATAGAGATACTTGGGGCGGATGAAAACGCTGATGTTATGGTCGTCACTCTACAGAATCCGACCTACGATGCTAAAACAGGTACCCTGCAGTACCTTGTGCGCCCACTGAAGGATCCCAAGCACAGCAGGGCTGTCTATAACAAGCGCCACGACCAGTCCCTGCCCGCAAGTTTCGGCCCCACCGCCCTATTCATAGACAACATGCAGCATGCATCATGTAGTAGTGGAACGTATGCCTGTTGCGACAATATGAGCGTAGGAAGAACTTGCGAATATAATGCGCTGACCAATATTCCATGCTGTTGGAAATGGAGCGAGATGGAATGCGATCTTTGCAATAATTCGTTGGATCTTGATGCTATGTGCAAAGCGAAGTATCCCCAGTATCCGAAAATGTGGGATAGGGGTCAAGGGTGCCACGGATGGTGATCGAATTCTGAACTTTTGACACAATGAAACTCCCCGCCGTAAGCTACGTGCCATCTCATGGCTGGTAACTACTCTCAAAACGAAGCAAGTTTCGGGGAATATTACCCGGAGAGATTTAAGGGGGAGTTCACCGATGAAATTCTCTTGTATCGCAAATGGATAATCTATATTGCGAACTTCAAGCCGCCATGCCTGCCGCAGCAGCTTCTTGGATGAGCAATGAATTAGAAAGAGAAATCAAGAGCAATCTTGAAGTTGTACAATCACTTGGAATAGAGAAACTTAGAGGATTGAAATCCAAATTTAAAGCCCTAACAAAAAACTTGCCCGAGATAGTGGCAACAGAATTTCAGAAAAGCGGTATATGGCCTCATCACAAAATGACGCCTTCATACTCCATGGTGGCATCTTCCCCTGGAGCAAGCGAGCCACATTTGAATCGAGTTTTCCGCAATGCCATAAGTTACCTTGGTAACCTTCTCGATGAATTCGGTCTTATCGAAGAACAGCGGGTTTGCTTTGCTTCATGGGAGCGTACACGACAGAAGCGCTTTCGTTACGACAACAATCTGGGCCTGAATTGTCTGCCTGAAGCAAAGATAGACTAGTATAGAATCCTATTCGACGAATATACGTCACTAAACCAAAAGATAGAGAACGTCCAGAAATCATTGGCTGTAGCCAAAGCGATGGAGTTGTGGAACAAGGCCTGAAGAGAACGAAATATGACGTCCTATCCCGTCGTTGCAGCCAATCGCCCAAACGACGGACTCAGGCTGAACTTTCTGTTATGCTCTGTTTCTTTTGGTAATTTGTAACTTTTCTCTGCGTTCCATATGCTTGACTTGTAGGTGTACTTGCCAATTTCTAATAACAAAGCATTTTGAAAAAATTATAGGAGCAAAATTCGTTTGTTCCTTCCCGAAAGCATGCCTTCAGCCCTCATAGGCAGCATATTACATTTTAGGTGGTATTGAACGGCCCAGCCGACAATTGTGCTTGAAATATTAAGGGAATTGGAACATAATTTTGATACTACTATGTAATAACCTATTGCATAAAACAGAAAAAGAACAATAACAATATTGAGGGAGGATAATAAAAAAAGGAGCAGGTAACCCGCTCCTTTTTTTCTATGCAATATGACTTTTTATTACTTTGCCGGTGCCGGTGCCGGTGCTTTCTCGGGAGCCGGAGCTGGTGCTTTCTTCTCTGCTTTTGCTGCCTTAGCGGCTGCTGCTTTCTCTGCCTTTGCTGCCTTAGCAGCTGCTTTCTTCTCTGCCTTCTCTGCCTTAGCGGCTTTCGCAGCTGCTTTCTTATCTGCTTTTGTCGGTTTGTCGGTCGCTGCTTTCTCAACTGCCGGTGCTGCCTTAGCGGCTGCTTTCTCAGCTCCTACTGCTGCTTTCTCTGTTGCCGGTGCTGCTGCCTTTGGTGCCTGAGCAAAACCCATTGAAACAAATGTTACGCTGATCAGCAATGCGATTGCTAACATGAAACCTTTCTTCATAATATTTTCCTCCTGTTTTTTATTGTTTAGCTTCATATCTTAGTTATAGTGCATATGCTGTGCCACGGGAGGAAGTCTTACTAATTATTGAATATTGTTAGACATAAAAAATATGACAATAGGGGGTCTTATATATAATCGGAAATATCCGACAATAATCTTCTATATTAGTCGGAAATATCCGACCGTTTCTTTTTAGTATGCTTAAAAATACTTGATAAAATAAACAGGATTGTGGAACGGGAAGGTTTAA
>JAPLKC010000036.1:0-66678 GCA_026388255.1 Pseudomonadota bacterium
GTCCTGCGCCGGTTTCCTTTTTTTGTTTCGGAACACGGAAGAATTGTTCGAAGAGTCTGTCAAGATATTCTGCAGGAATGCCCCTGCCGGTATCGGAAACTTTGAAAAAGACCCATCGGTTGTCTGCAGAGGCGGAGACAGTAATTGTTCCACCCGGATTAGTATACCGCAGCGCGTTTCCCAGGAGGTTGGAAAAAACCTGGTTTATCTGCATGGGATCTGCCCAGACTTCAGGCAGGTCACGGGAAAGTTCTGTCCGAAGATCTATCCCTCTGTCATGTGCTGACAGCGTATAGATATCGACAGCATCAAGGACAATTGTATTGGGAGAGATTGTCTGAAAATGCATGGTGACCTTTCCCGATTCCATACGGCTGATATCGAGGAGACTGCTGAGTATGTCATGAAGCCTGTCGCTGTCTTCTCTTGCCACGAGTAAGAGTTCAACCTGTTTATCAGTGAGGTGCCCCAGGCTTTCATTCTCTTCGAGCAGCAAATGGATTGCCATGCGAATGGATGTGAGGGGTGTCTTCAACTGATGCGATACCGTCGATATGATTCCTTTTTTCAGTTCGTCCTGTTGCCTCAACTGCGTAACATCTTTGAGCGCCAGCATAACGCCGGTGGGCTGTCCTTTAACATCTTTGATAGGCATTGCTTCAGGCCGAAAGAAATGTTCTTCCCCTTTTACAAATTGCTGGATTATCGTTTTTCCGTTTTCCGGAACTGTAATATGCCCGCTTTTCAGGGCAGCCTTAAAGATATCCGTAATAAGATGAAACTGTATGTCCTGTATCCTGATATCCGGTTTTAATCCGAATATGTCTCTTGCCGATGCTGTTGCCAATTCTACCCGGCCATCGAAATCTATAACGGCAATGGCATCGGGAAGACTGTTGAATGCCTGCTGTGTGGCCTGTTGTATTCTAAGGAGTCTGGCCTGGTCTGAGCGGCGGAATTCACGGAGGTTTGCCGTCATTGCATTAAAAGACTCGGAAAGATAACCTATTTCATCGTGTGAGCTGCTTTGCACAATAAGATCAAGATTCCCCCGTCCGATCTCATTGGTGGATTTTATAAGACGGTTAATGGGACGGAGAATCCATCGGCCAGTGAAATACACGAATCCTGATGCTGTGATAATGCCTACGAAGAGGAGAATATACATTTGCCTTCGGGCATTTGCCGCATTTTTACGGGCATGGTTGTTGGCATCGCTCATGTTCTGCTGATTCATCTGAAGAATTTCATCGGCTTTATCCTTAATCTGCTGGAACGCGGGGAGAAGATCCCTGAAGTAAACATTACGCCTGAAAGCAGGCGGCGTGCTTTTGTCCTCTATGCTCTCAAGGCCTTTTTTATACTGCTTGAAAATCTCCTGAAGAAGAACTGCCTTTTTATCTTCTCCGGGTATGGTAATATTATTTAATTCAGTCTGAAGCGCCTTCTCAAAGACAATCAGGTTTTTATTGATAAGCTCTTTTCCCTTTTCCGCATCTCCCAGCAACGTAAAAAGAATCCCGCTGTCGATCCGTTCCAGAGCTTCTTTCATTTCCTGACATGCAATGACGCTGCGGTAGTTTTCCCGCAATATTACATCAATAGACTCTCCCAATCGGGAAAGGTGCAGGATGCCCTGAATCCCGATCACCATCATGATGAGCAAGAGACCACCGAACCCGAGAGACAGTTTTTGACGAATTCCCAGCATTGTTATACCTCCACTTGTGTATTATTAAAGCAAGGATCGTGCCGGAGGGTTATAAATTATAACTAATTGACATTGATAGTTATTTTAAAGATGAAGCAAGACCGGGCATTGCATTTCTCAATGAACCAGAGAAAAATCTATTGCAAATTGCAAGGCGCATCATGTCTTAACTGTACTGTCCTTACTACCTACTCTATATTGTTGTGCGTGTCCTCTTTTTTCACGTCCAATTTATTTTCAAGTAAGTTTATGGCTTGCAGTATTATATAAGCCTCATCGTTTGTCTTTATGTCAAAAGCAATGCCGCTGTTCTTCAGCAAATTTCCCATTCTTTCCGAGAGATAGCTAAGGGTGGTGGAAATATAGACTGGGAAATACCAAAAATATCCCAATGCCAACAGTATGCAGAATGACCCTATTATAGCCATAGAGGTGAGAAAGTTGGCAGAATCATGCTTTGCCAACTGGTTTTTGCGCACTACCGCCTGCATGTTTACGTCATAAATATTGTTGATGGATTGCTTTATCTTTTCGCAGGCTGGCAGAAAATCGCTAAAATAAACCGAACTTCCGCCCAATCCGCTCTTTATCTGAAGACGAAGCTTCAAAAACATTTCATAATCATGGTTGAGTCTTTCGACATATTCTTTCTCGTGTATTTCTGTTATGTTGTTGTTTTCCGCTTTTAAATTAGTCTCAAATACATTTCTTCCTGATTCGAAAAGCTTTAGGTAATAATTAGAAATTTTTCCAGCATGCTTTGTATTATACATGACGCTGCTTATCGAAGTTTTCATATCGTCAAGAGCAGAAAGCATATTTCTGGAATAAACAATAGAATTGTAGTTATCTTTTAAGATATTGTTAGAATCCAGACCCAATCTGCCAACATAATAGGAACAAAAACCGGCAAGAGTGAAAACAATCAGAAATAAAAAACCTATGCCTAATGAGAGCTTTGTTTTTAAAATCATACTTCCTCCTGTTTGTAAATATTCAGTCTGCTATGCATGTGATCCCCAATTAAATTAAAGCGCAGGACCTGTGTATATTCTTTCATGGCAACAATTCGTATACGACCATCTATTTTTCCATTTCTTTGGTATTATACTCTCGCCTATCAAAAAAGACAATACAGGGGAAATTATCTAAATTATTTTGGAAAGAAGTGTTGTGTTTATAAGCATGGCTTGCACAAACTCTGTTACAGGAAATTTCGGTGCTGCCGGCAAAAACCGCACAGCATGTACTCAGGCAACAACCACGCAGCCTCAACGTACCCAAAGTATGTGGCGGGTCAGATCCCGTACTTCTTGCGTCGTCGCCAGAGTGTTGTCTGATCGACACCGAGAATTCCGGCTGCTTCCTGAAGAGATTTTGCCGTTGTAAGAACCCGGCGGATATGCTGTTCCTCGATTTTATCTAAGGCAATCGGGTCGCCAATACCGGGAGCCGCATTGCCCTGGATGAGATTCGCAGGAAGGGACTTGATGTCGATGCGGTTATTCCGACAAAGGATGGCTGTTCGCTCAATGACATTGTTCAGCTCTCTCACGTTACCCGGCCAGTGATATTGTTTGAGCAGCCGGAGCGCCTCATCTGTGAAACCGAGAAACGACCGATGGTTTGCTCTGCTGTAGAATGTCAACAGTTTTTCTGCCAGGGTGGCAATATCGTCCGGGCGTTCGCGTAGCGGAGGAATTTCTATCTGAATAACATTGAGCCTGTAAAATAGGTCTTCCCGGAATTTACCGTCATTTACTGCCTGTTCCAGATCCATGTTTGTTGCGGCTATGATCCGTACATTTGCCTTACGGGTTATATAATCACCAACGCGTTCATATTCCCTTTCCTGAAGAAAACGCAAGAGCTTCGGCTGAAGAGAGATGGGAAGATCGCCTATTTCGTCAAGAAAAAGCGTACCCTTCTCGCACGATGCAATACGCCCGGGGTTGTCTCTGACAGCGCCTGTAAATGCCCCCTTCACATGTCCGAAAAGCTCGCTTTCCAGAAGCTCCGAGGAGAAGGATGGACAGGAGACAACGCCGAAGGGTTTATCGGCGCGGTCGCTCCAGGAATGAACAGAACGTGCAAGCACAGTTTTGCCTGTTCCGCTTTCTCCACATAGGAGTATGATAGCATTTGATGAAGCTGCCCTGTGTGCCAGATTTATTGCATTTTGCATAACCGTACTCTTACTTGAAAAATCTATTTCGGGACGTGAACGTTCCAGATCTTCCTGAAGCACAGCAACCCGGTGTTCGAGTGTCTGCATTTCAAAGGCCTTACGAACCGCCATTCTGACCTGAGCTGGGGTGAAGGGCTTCGGAATATAATTTGTAGCTCCCCGTCTCATAGCCTCAACCGCCGTATCAATGGAAGCATAGGCGGTAATGACGATGATCTTAATCCATGGCGTTGCAGCTAGTAAGGGAGAGATGAGATCAAGGCCGTCATTAACGCCAAGCCGGAGGTCTATAAATGCAAGATCAAAAGATGTCCTCGAAGTTTCTTGCAGGGCATCCTCAAAACTGCTTACGGTAACAACCCTGTGTCCCTCTGCCTCAAGACAAATGGACAAGGTTTTCCGGATATTAATCTCATCATCCACGACAAGGATATTTAATGATTGACCTGATATTGTTTCACTGTCCGGATAATCTTTCATTGTTTGACTCTATTCAGAGCATATAGAATAAACATCAGAAAATCAATTAGGTTGTATCCGTTCTCTTCTTTTAAAAATATTCAGAAGTGAATCTAAATGTGGTAATTAATGTTTTTCAAACTTTGTAAGGCTGTTTAGGTGGTTGTACTACCTAATTCCAAATAAAACAAATCCCGTTCTGAAATACTCGACGCAAAGAGTTCAGGGTTGCCAGTATTCCCTGCAAGAAGCTCGTAAATGTCTTGACACATTGTTTCTAAATATCTACAATAAATAGCGACATCAAGGAGGATTAAAGGCAGTGAATAGTAGATAGTGAATGGTTACGAAAGCGGTGAATAGGTTACGACTATTCACTGAAATAATAAAGAGGGGGTAATTATGGCAACGAAGAAGACAACTGTAAATCTTGAGTTCTTGTACATTTCCGTAGACAAGATTGTAGTGCTGGAACAGGTGAGATCAAACATTGATATCGAAACAGACTCGTTCAAATCGCTCACGCAGTCGATTAAAGACAAAGGCATCTTAGAACCGCTTATTGTAACCGGACAGGATGATGTGACATATGTCCTCATTTGCGGGGAGAGACGTCTGATGGCCGCCCGGCAATTAGGGTTTGAATCCGTACCAATACGGGTTATAGAAGCAGGTAAGGAATTGGGTGATACCATAGCCCTTCAACTTACAGAACATCCTGGAAAAGAGTATGATGTGGATGGGGTGATGAATATACTGGTGGAGATTCAGCTTAGACCCGAAAACCTATCAGACGAAATTACATTCACATTGAATGTAATTACTCAAATCTCTGCAAAGTCTTATCCTACCTTATTCCGCACAATTTCACTTTTAAAACTTTCTCCTGAAATTCAGACAGCAATTTCGGCAGGAAATATCCCTGTTTCTCAGGGTTACCTCTTTGCTTCCAATCTTGATTGTCCTGATCTCATGCAAATATTTACCGACATTTTAAAAACACCGGTGACCTATAAAACTCTGGAAAGCAGACTCATAGCATACAAAAAAGCTAAACCTGACCCGAATAATACAAAACCCAAATCCGTTAAAAAGCAGGTTAAAGGCCTGGTATTCATTAGGACGGATTTTGATAAAGGCCTTGGAACCTATATACGGGAAGATGTTGAAAAATATCTCTATGAACTTCAGGTTTTCTGTGATTATGTCCAGCAGCAGATGCCCAAAATCCCATACGGCAAGAAAAGACCGCCACAGGTGTGAGAAAGACAGTGAATGGCGAATAGTGGAAAAGATAAGCGGACTTGGGAAGCGGGAAAAACCGGGAAGTAAGAGAACCCGCGAAGCCCCCGCGAAGCGAGGATAGCCGCAAAGGAAGCTGACGTGAAGCGGGAAAAGACAAGTTGCGGGTTGTAGGGGCAGTAGACAGTGAATAAACTGTTAGAGGTTGCCCCTGAATTTATTTTACTATTCACTAACGACTATTCACTATTCACTGCAATTCATAGAATCCGTGAGGCGCAAACGATATTTCGTAATGCCATTGGCAAGGTAGATGATATGGCCATTAAGGTATAAAAAATGTGTCAATACAAAGAACATACTGTATAAATAGCAATGATTCCAAAAAGGTTGTATAATTCCAAAGATAATTGTTATTTTTAGGGGTCTGTATGGTGGTAGAAGACAATGATAAGAGTAAAGAACAACTATTGAATGAATTTTCTAATTTAAGTCATCGAGTTGCAGAGTTGGAAAAATCAGAGATTGATCTCAAACAAAAAACGGCACTGCTGCGCAAGCTATCTGCTGATTACCAGATGGTCTTTGATTCTGTGCCTGCTATGATCTGGCAAAAGGATACGCAAAACAACTTTATCCGGGCCAACCGGTCTGCCGCTGCCGCCCTGGGTATGTTAACCGGTGAGGTAGAAGGGAGGAGCGCCTATGATCTTTTCCCTGACGAGGCCGAGAAGTATTACCAGGACGATCTGGAAGTCATTAATTCAGGCTTGTCCAAGGTTGGCATTGTGGAAAAGATGCAAATTGCCGGCGGAGAGAAAATATGGGTACAGACCGACAATATTCCCATCCGGGATGGCAAGGGAAACATCAATGGAGTGCTGTTATTTGTCGTGGATATCACCGGGCGCAAACTGGCTGAAGAAAGACTGATGGAATCAGAAGAACGGTACCGAATAGCAATAGAAGCCTCCAACGATGGGGTAACTCTTCTCAGGGATGGCCTCCACATATACGTTAACAGGAAATTCCTGGAAATATATGGCTATGACAAACCTGAGGAGGCCTTAGGAAAGAACCTCTCTCTCACAGTACACCCGGATGATCGGGAGATGGTTACGGAGCGTAATCGAAAGCGGCAAAGAGGCGAGCAAGTCCCCTCAAAATACGAATTCAAAGGAATCCGCAAGGACGGTACTCCAATCTATATTGAAGTCTCTGCAGCCGGAGTCACATTCCATGGGGAACCAGCAACACTCGCATATCATAGAGACATCACCGAGCGTAAACAACTGGAAGAGACACTGAAGGTCTTATCAATAACGGATGAGCTTACAGAATTATATAATAGAAGAGGTTTCTTTGTCCTTTCTCAGCAACAGTTGAAATTAGCTGAGAGGACCAGGAAAAGTGCGCTCCTCTTTTTTGCAGACCTTGACAAATTGAAATGGATCAACGATACATCAGGACATCAGGAAGGTGATGTGGCTCTTCTTGAAACTGCTCACATTCTCAAAGATACATTCAGAGAGACAGACGTTATCGGCCGACTGGGAGGAGACGAGTTTGCAGTCCTTGCCATTGATACGAATGATGAGACTGAAAAGATACTTGCTAATCGTCTACAAACACTTCTAAGTGCTTACAACGAACTTGAAACAACAAAATATAAAATCTCTTTAAGTGTAGGTGTGGCACAATATGACCATGAAAATCCTGTTTCCCTCGATGAGCTTATCACACGCGCAGATACTCTGATGTATGAGGAAAAAACTAAGAAAAAACACAGAAACTAAGTCCAGTGTATCATGGTTTCATTGCGAGCATAGCAAGCAACATGATTGGCCCGACCCGTTTTTTTGTACAGGTGTCCCGATAAGATCACAGCGTCGCGCAAGGGTGATGTAATGGAACAGAGGTAAAATGTTTTGCAAAGAGAAGGCAACCGTTTGCAGGTTGACATCAGCATATCTGTGTATTAGTTTCATAAGATCAGTTATGGTTTTAACAGACTTCATATTAAAAGATAAGGAGGTTTTTATGGCGGAAAGATTAGAGATATACAAATGTGAAATATGTGGGAATATTGTTGAGGTTATTCATGCCGGTAAGGGCGAGCTTGTTTGCTGCAATAAGCCTATGACGCTCATTAAAGAAAATACAGTTGATGCCTCACGCGAGAAACACGTCCCGGTTATTGAAAAGACTCAGGACGGCATTATGGTGAAGGTAGGAAGTGTGGCTCATCCTATGGAGGAAAAACACTATATAGAATGGGTTGAGGTTGTTATAGACGGGAAGGCTTATCGTCAATTCCTGTCCCCCGGAGGCGTGCCCGAAGCTTTTTTTCCCGTAAAAGGCGAAGAGATAACTGCTCGGGAATATTGCAATATGCATGGACTTTGGAAAGCATAGATTAGGGGAGGACAACTACATGAAGAGTTTAAAAGGAACAGAAACAGAGAAAAACCTGCTTAAGGCCTTTTCCGGTGAATCACAGGCAAGAAACAGATACACCTATTTTGCTTCCCAGGCAAAGAAAGAAGGGTATGAACAGATATCCTGGTTTTTTACAGATACTGCCGAAAATGAAAAGGAACATGCAAAGAGATTCTTTAATTTCCTCCAGGGTGGGGATGTGGAGATTACCGCGACATTTCCTGCAGGCGTCATAGCCGATACAAAAGAGAATCTGAGAGAGGCTGCTGCAGGGGAAAACCTTGAATATACAACATTATATCCTGAGTTTGCCGATGTTGCCGAAAAGGAAGGATTCAGCGAAATAGCGACTGTGATCAGGGCTATAACAACTGTTGAGCAGGGGCATGAAAAAAGATACCTTGCCCTTCTAAAAAACATTGAAAACAACGAGGTGTTTAAAAAAGAAAAGGTTGTTAAATGGAGATGCAGAAATTGCGGATATATTCATGAAGGAATGGAAGCGCCGAAAGAGTGTCCTGCCTGTGCTCATCCGATGGCACACTATGAGGTAATGGCTGAAAACTATTAGATGAAATAAGGAATGGATAATTCAGGAGTCAGAATAATTTATTTGAGATTTTATTCCGGATTCTGACTCCTGAATAATGCTGACTTCCTGTTTCCAGGCTATTGCATTTTTTGCCTGATGTTCCATGTTCCTTGCTATAATCAAGCATACCAACCGGAGGTAAATAGTGAAAAAAACGTTATATATATGTCTTTCTTCAGTTCTTATATATTGTTTGTTCTCGATTTCATTCGTCCGCGCACAGGAACTTACTGGAAGAGTGTCCTCAATGAAACTATTTCAGGAACAAGGGGCTGGCTATAACATAGAATATCCCTATGACTGGACATATGCTAAATCCGGTACTACCTTTGTATTCAGTGGGCTATCGGGTACAAAGGCATATTTTTCCACCGTGAGTATCCAAAATCTGCTTTCCACAAAGGCGAAAGTAGGTAAATACCAGAATGTGGATGCCGTAGTAAGTGACTTGTTAAACCAATTAGAAACGGCAAAAGAATTCAAAAGATCCGGCATCGAACCTTTTCCTTATTCAAAAGGCAGTATGCAACTCATTGGGAAGCATTTTATTGTGGAATACATAAGAGATGGAGAGAGATTCAGACAGTGGATTATTGTGCTTCCAAGACCAAAGGGAGAGGCATTCCACGCCTGGTTTTACACCTCTCCAATAACACAATATGACGAATTTTTAGGCATTGCAAAGGCAATGCTGAATTCTTGGATTATCACAGAATAGCATAACCTTACTTTCAACACCGGATTGCTTGAGCTTGAGGATAGAATTTATGCCATATTTTGTCTTTCCTCAATATGAAAGCTGATGAGCGGCATTGAGCATTTCCTTATGTTACATCTGGCGGATTATGGCTTATCGGTATTTTTCCTTGACATGCCTCAATTTCATCTGTTAGTTTTGACGTAATAATGCAAAAAGCGCAAACAATGAAATATAAAGCAGATATTTTTCTGTGTATGATGCGATTTTTGCCCGAAGGTGCATAATCTACATAATAAATAAAATAATACAGGTTAAGGAATATGAAGATAGCCGGCATTCAATTTGCGTGTTCTGAGGATAAGGAAAGTAATATTGAAAAGGCCCTGAAAATCATGGATGTAGCCTCCAAAGAAGGGGCACGGATTATATGTTTTCAGGAAATGTTCAACCAGTATTGGTTCCCAAAGGGCAAAGACGAAAATGCTTTTTTATTAGCAGATGACAAAAGAAACAAGATTGTCAGTATTTTTAAGAAGAAAGCAAAAAAAGCAGATGCGGTAATCCTGCTGCCTATATTCGAAAGGTATAAATCACGCTTCTTTAATAGTTGTGTGGTTATAAATGCTGACGGTAAAATTTCCGGGGTATACAGAAAAATCCATATCCCTGATATACCATTATGGGAAGAGAAGTATTATTTTTCCACAGGTGATAAGGGCTTGCCTGTCTTTGGCACGAAGTATGGAAAGCTCGGGGTTCAGATATCATGGGACAACCTGTACCCTGAGAGCACGCGCGTCCTTGCCCTGAAAGGTGCTGAAATAGTTTTTTCGCCCACAGCATGTGCATTCAAGACCCAGCATATATGGCAGACGGTTATTTCAGGAAATGCTATAACGAACGGGTTGTATATTATGAGGATAAACAGGGTAGGGAGCGAGGATGTCCTTGATTTTTACGGGATGAGCTTTTGTGTGAATCCGGAAGGGGAGTTGATAGGAGGGCCGACAGCGGCAGTTGACAGCATCTTGCTGGCAGATATCGACTTTGAATATTTGAAACATATCAGAAGGGAATGGCCGCTGATGAAAGAAAGGAAGCCGAAATTTTATAAGGAGATTATAAAGGTAGCATGATGGTTAACGAACCTGCGCTTTGCATAATCTGTGCATGGAGAGAGAATTGTCAGAAAAAGTTTTTAAAAGGTAAGGACGTAACATTGAGATGTCCTGATTTTACAAAGGATCTATCTATTAAGCATACGGAGACACCTGATGATAAGAAAACGGGTAGTGGAGATAATAAATGAGGCATGTAATAGCTGTAAATCTGAAGGCATTTTGCCTTACGATGTTAAAACAGAGCCTATCATAGAAATACCCAGAGAAGAAGAGTTTGGCGATTATTCCACAAACATTGCCTTTTTATTAGCCCCTAAAATCAGAAAGAGCCCTCAGGATATTGCAAAAATTCTCATCGGGTATATGCACTTTGATAATGTGTGCGAGAAGGTTGAGCTTGCAGGAAAAGGGTTTATAAATTTTTATGTAAAAGATGAAATATGGCGACAGGCACTCTCGGAGATATATAGCAATGGACTGGAAGCCTTCATACCCGACGTGGGGAAAGGCAAAAAGGTACTTATGGAGTTTGTGAGTTCCAATCCGACGGGACCGCTTCATATAGGGCATGGGAGGGGGGCTGTTGTAGGTGATGTGCTTGCGAACATATTAAAGAAGACCGGCTACAATGTTGTAAAAGAATACTATGTGAACGATGCGGGCAAGCAGATAGAGACCCTCGGCGAATCGACTTATGCACGTTGGAAGGAACTGAAGGGCGAGGATGTTGTTTTTGATGATCGTTTTTATCAGGGGGCATATGTTAAGGATATTGCAGCCAATGCAAACAAACAGGGACTGCTCGTTCCCACAGATAGAAAAGAGGCGATAAATTTCTTTGCAAAACTTGCCGGCGATACGGTATTGGAGGGGATTAAAGGCGACCTTGAGAGTTTCGGTGTCTTCTTTGACAACTATTTCAGCGAGACAACCCTGCACAAGAACGGCATTGTCGAAGCAACTCTGGAATCGCTCAAAACAAAGGGCTATGCATACGAGCAGGATGGGGCGTTCTGGTTCAGGACAAGCCTTTTTGAGAAGGATGAGGACAGGGTGCTTATAAAGTCTGACGGTGAGAAGACATACTTTGCTTCAGATATTGCCTATCACAATGACAAGTTTAACCGTTCCTTCGACATCCTCATAGATATATGGGGTTCCGATCACCACGGGTATATCCCGAGGATGAAGGCAGGGGTAGAGGCTACAGGGTGGCGTAAGGAAAATCTTAAGATTCTTCTTATCCAGTTTGTTACCCTCCTTGAAAATGGAAAGCCGGTGGGCATGTCAACGAGGTCAGGACAATTCACTACTCTCAGAGAGGTTCTTGATGAAGTAGGGAAGGATGTTGCGCGCTTTTTCTTCTTGATGCGTAAAAGCGATGCCCATCTCGAATTTGATCTTGATCTTGCGAAGAAAACATCAAGCGAAAATCCTGTATATTATGTTCAATATGCCTATGCAAGGATTGCAAGTATTTTCAGGAATGCTAAAGAAGACGGCGTAGATATTGATGCTCTGAAGATAAAAGCAGGGCGACAAACGGCAAATGATGATAAGGCACGGAAAGAAGACACCGTCAGGGTTGATCTTTTAACGGTTAGAGAGGAGATTGATTTGATCAAAGCGATACTTCATCTCTATGATATTCTGGAGGGGAGCGCTCGGAGTCTTGAACCACACAGAATAACGTTTTATCTTATAGACCTGGTGAGTAAGTTTCACAGTTATTATAATAAGACAAGAATTTTAAAGAACGAAAAAGACCTTATTGTTGCAAGGTTATTGCTTATCTACATGCTTCAGCAGGTGATTAAGTACGGACTTGATATCCTTGGCGTGTCAGCGCCTGAAAAGATGTAAGAATCTGTGAAAAAGTAAAAGGTGAAAAGAAAAAAGTAAAAAAATAAAAGGTGAAAAGTGAAAAATACAAAAGGTATAAACACGGAAACAACAAAAATGAAAACAAAGAGTAAGACAAGGGAATATGTTGAATCGTTAATTATCGCAGCAATTATAGCATTTTTTGTAAGGAGTTTTTTCCTCCAGGCATTCAGGATACCCTCAAGCTCTATGGAGCCGACCCTCCTTATAGGCGACCATCTTCTTGTCAACAGGTTAAGCTATGTGATGAAGATTCCCTTTACGGATAAGGTGATTTTTAACATCGGAGACCCTAAAAAGGGGGATGTGGTAGTCTTTCGTTATCCTGTCGACCCTGACAAAGATTTTATTAAGAGGGTCATTGCAACCGAAGGGGATACGATAGCGATCAAGGATAAGGTGATTTATATAAATGGAAAGAAGACAGAAGACAAATGGGGGCATTATTCTACCACCGTGATCCTGCCTGAACATATTAATCCGAGGGACAATTTCGGACCATACAAAGTGCCCGGGAATGCCTATTTCGTGATGGGTGACAACAGAGACAGAAGTCTTGACAGCAGGTACTGGGGTGTTGTTACCAAGGATCATCTTGTGGGAAGGGCGCTCATATTGTATTTTTCTTTGAATGGTAAGCCGGACAATGTACTTGGATACATAAGATGGTCGAGGATTGGAAATCTTATACGATAATAGATTTTGCAAGGCTTGTATGTTATTATCAGGTATTATGAAAAAACTCTTTATTTATATATCCGTGTTGTTCATCCCTTTATCCCTGCTTGCAAGTGATTATTCTTCGTCTATCCTCTTTTTTTTAAAAGGATACAGAAGTGAGACACAGGGCAAGTATGAAGATGCCATAGAATATTACAAGTCTGCGCTTCATCTTAATCCTGATTCTTCCGATATCAGATCGGAATTATCTTTTTCATATATCAGAAAAGGCGAACTTGACAATGCAGAGAAGCTGCTTGAGGAAGCAATCGTACTGAACGAAAAGAATCGTAACGCCCTTATTTTACTTGGAGGCATATACTCTGCAAAAGGGGAAGTCAGCAAGGCAAAGACGATGTATGAAAAATGTATCGCCATCAATGCTGAAGATACCGAAGCATATCTGCACCTGGGTTCTCTGTATATAAATGAAAAGAATAACGAAGGGGCTATTAAAATATATGATAAAATCATATCCTATGATAATGACAATATCATAACACTCTATTATATTGGTAGGTTGAAAGCTGAATTAAAGGACTATGAAGAAGCAAAAAAATATTACAACAGGGTTATTGAGTTAAAACCTAATTTTGAGCCTGCATTTTTGGATCTTGGTCTTATTTATGAGATTGAGAACAATCATAATAAAGCTATAGAGTATTATCAAATGGTTATTGCTTTTGACCCCCTTAATAAAAAAGCGAGAACAAAAATTGCAAATATTTTTGTCAGGCAGAAAGAGTATGACAAGGCGATTTATGAATTTGAAAAACTCTCTGATGTGGACAGGGAAGACCTTTCCGTAAGAGGCAAGATCGGCCTGTTGCATCTTGAAAAAGGCAGGTATGATGAAGCAATAAGGGAGTTCAACATATTACTTGCATCATCGCCAAAAAACGATATGCTGAGATTGTATCTTGCCTATGCCCTGAAAGAAAAAGGCGATATGAAGAGGGCTATTGATGAATTGACAAAAATAGATCCCGGCTCGGAGGAATTTAAGAGCGCAATAAAGACCATGACCTTACTGTACATTAAAACGGGTTTGGTCGAAGAGGGAATAAGTAGATTTAAGGACTATCTCGAAAACAAAAAAGACAATATTGACCTGTATGTAATGCTTTCGACGCTTTACGAAGAAAAGGCGGATTATCAAAAAAGCATTGAAGTCCTGGAAGAAGCAAAGAGGCACGATCCCAATAACATTGAGCTTATTTACCAGATTGGTATGTTGTACGAGAAAAGTGGAAATACCGATAAGGCATTGCTATATATGGAAGATACGCTGAAAATTGATCCTGATTACCCGAATGCTCTGAATTTCATAGGCTATACATGGGCAGATAAAGGTACTAATCTTGATAAAGCTGAAGGGATGATAAAAAAGGCTCTTATAAAAAAACCCGACGATGGGTACATCATGGACAGCATTGGCTGGGTGTACTATAAAAAAGGCGATTATAAAAAGGCTCTGGATGAGTTGTTAAAGGCCCATCAGAGGCTGCCTGACGACCCGACCATTGCCGAGCATCTCGGCGATGTCTTTGCAAGTCTGAAAGAGTATGATAAGGCCATGGAGTATTTTGAAAAATCCATGAAACTGGAAAGCAAAGAGGAGAAGAAACAGGTCATAGAGAAGAAGATAAAGGCAATAGAAGAAAAAAGAAAGTGAAAAAGACAGTTATAATTATTTGTATCTTCATTTTCCTTTCATCCTGTGCATTAATCCCCCGTAAAACATTCATAATATGGCCGGACAAAATAGAGTACATAGAGGCGCTCTGCGATATTGATATGTCCTGGAGGGACATGAAATATTCAGGCTCCATGTCTTTAAAAATGAAATACCCCGATAGATTGCAGATGGAGGTTTACGGACCCTTCGGGGAAACAGTTGTCTATCTTGCCAAAGACAGGGACAAATTTTCCTTTATAAGCAGTGATGAAAAATTCAGTGATGAAAAGGTATTTGAGGAAAGATTTGGTATTAAACTCCATGAATTTATAGATGATATATCTGTTATAAATTATCGGAAAAATGGTCAGGAAGGCACTTACTTCAAAAGGGAAAATTATGTGGTTATATATCAGCTCGATAATACTGAAAACAGTATATGCTGGAAGGGTAAAGACGGCAGTATTTGTATGAGATTCCTTGAAGCTGTTTTTGATGAAAAAGGGCAATAGGGGTTTTGGATTTTAGATTTTAAATTGCCGATTTTGGATGTTAATTGTTGAATCACTACTGATACATTCCCTGCGGCTCGCCCCGGGGTAGTTCATTCCAGAAAAACGGTTCAAATTTAGATTTATCATGGAGAATTTGTTGTGGAAAAGGTAGTAGCAGGGAGATGTGATTCCTACGATATTAAAACGCTTAAGAATTTCTTCCATGATGGCTTCAGTGAAGTAGGTATTAAGGCAGCGCACCAGAGAGTTCTGCTCAAGCCGAATCTTTTAAGCGGGAAGTCGCCGGAAAAAGCTGTAACCACCCGCCCGGAGTTTGTAAGGGCGATATCCGAATTATTGCTGGACTCCTCCTGCGATGTTTATATCGGGGATAGCCCGGGATATGAATCCACAGAAAAAGTCCTGATAAAATCAGGCATTATGGAAGTAGCAAAGGATTGTGGTCTAAAAATACTCTCTTTTAATAAAAAGATTACAAAAAAAAATCAGGGTATTTCGCCTTACAGAGAGTTTATCCTGGGCGAAGACCCTGATAATTTTGAAATAATTATAAACCTTCCCAAGTTGAAGACCCATGTAATGATGGGGCTTACCCTGGGAGTGAAAAACACCTTTGGTTTCATACATGCCCTTGATAAGGCAAAGTGGCACCTGAAGGCCGGGACAGACAGAATGATCTTTGCATCAATGCTTATAGATATTCACAATATTGTGAAGCCTTCGATAACGATTATTGACGGAATTATCGGTATGGATGGAGACGGACCGGGCAGCGGCAGGATAAGAAATATGGGTATAGTTGCTTTGAGCAAAAATGCATTTGCCCTGGATCACTATATAGAGCAGCTTGCAGGCATACCGTTTCCTCTTCCCATAACTTCAAAGGCCAAAGAGCATGGTATGGTGCCCGATTACAAGACGATCTGTGCAGGTCTTCCAGTTTCCTTTGCGGATGACTTTCAACTGCCCGGAACAATGGACATTAACTGGAATCTCCCCGATATGGCAAAGAGAGTGTTAAAAAACGTCTTTATCAAAAAACCTAAATTAAAAAAAGGCCTATGCAAAGGATGCGGGATATGTGCGAATGTGTGCCCTGCAGGTGCCCTTTTTGTTGATGAAAAAGCCGTTTTGTTCGATTACAAGAAGTGTATACGTTGTTATTGCTGCCAGGAGATGTGTCCTGAAGGGGCAATCAGGGTTTGATTCCATTTCCAGATCAAAGCGCTATCATCGTTGGCTTCGTCATCGGTTCCTCGACGCACTGTTTAAGTGCGCCTACGCTTGTCCTCCCGCAGGGGAGGGTCGCCTCTTCCTTACCGCCTTGATATCATCTTCGATTTGAAAATGGAATGATTTAGATGAGCAGAATCTTTCCTTTTGACTCGCTGATGAACCGGCCTATGATCCAGTAATCCAATTGAATATTTAAAGCTGTTTCTTCAAATTTAAGGATATCGTCAGGGTGCACTGCCATCAGGAGACCTCCTGATGTTTGGGGATCAAAGAGGATATCATATAGAAAGCCCTCATTTTTACCCGTTACATGCTCTTTGTAATAATCCCTGTTCCTGTACAAGCCTCCGGGAACGAAACCTGACTGCGAAAGTTCTGTGGCCTCCTGAAAATAGGGGATTTTATCGGCGAACAATTCCACGCCTATATATTCCTTGATCATTTCCTTCAAATGGCCGGCAAGACCAAAACCTGTTACGTCGGTTGCCGCATGGGTTCTAACGCAGAGCATTGCTTCGGATGCCTTTTTATTCAAGGCAGCCATTACATTGATGAGGTTTTGTATTGACTCCTCACTCAGTGCGTTGCCTTTAATGCCTGTGTTCAGGATGCCTGTGCCGAGCGGTTTTGTGAGGATAAGACAATCTCCGGGTATTGCGCCTTCATTCTTTATAATCTTATCCGGGTGTATTATGCCTGTAACGGAAAGACCGTATTTTATTTCAACATCGTCAACGCTGTGACCGCCCAGAAGGCTTGCGCCTGACTCCCGTATCTTATCAATTCCGCCCCTCAGTATTTCTTTCAGGACGCTTATATCAAACTGTTTCAGAGAAAAGCAGACCATATTCAACGCCGTCTTCGGTATTGCACCCATGGCATAGATATCGCTCATGGCATTTGCAGCCGCAATCTGGCCAAACCAGTACGGATCATTGACGATAGGTGTAAAGAAGTCTATTGTCTGGACAATAGCAATATCATCAGTGATTTTATAAACCCCTGCGTCTTCGAAACCTTCAATACCCACGAGGACATTATCGTCCACTGGTATCTCGATGCCGCAGAGTATGTTTGCAAGGTCCGCCGGACCTATCTTTGAAGCTCAGCCGGCGCCGCGGACATATTTAGTCAATTCGACAGTCATGTTAAATTATGCTCCTTGCTCCGGATTATCCAATTGCCTTAAAGCTCAAGCCCAGCGTCTGTTCAGGCAATTGTTTATCCAATTTCTCTATCCCTGAATAATAACAACAATTCCCGCTTCTGAGATTATTATCAAAGACCCTTATTTTTCCGTCCTGAAAGTTGATTCTCACGTAGCAAAACCCTCCGGGCACCTCGGATGCCCTCTCCTCTGCAACAATACCCATGCCCCACCTTAAAAATTTTTTATGGTATACCCTATCACCTACTTTTAGATATAGAAAACGCTCCTTTTCCATAATCTTTTTTATAACACATCTTAAAAGCAGTGAAAAGTGAATAGTTCCCACGGGCAAGCCCGTGTAAATCTATTTAGCAAGCAAGGCTCGCGATAGGGGGCAACCCCTTGCGGAGGACAGGCACAAGCCCCAATAAATAGCAGACGGGGAATCAGGGATTTCCCCTGCTTATGACTATGGACCCTGCTTTTGATTCTATATTGTATTTTTTTGATTTTTGTAACTCAACGAGCAGGTCTTTTTCAACGTTTTCCGCACATATAATAAGCTTTCCTTCAGGTTTCAAATATCTCATTCCACTTTTTATATAGGCTTTTGTTATCTCAATAAGAGGGGATTCGTCTTCCCATATATAGTTAAAAGACGGCTGGACGTATATAAAATCGAAAGCGCTTTGAAGCAGGAAAGGGAATTCTATTTCGAAATGAAAAAAACCGTTTTTTTTCGCTATGTCCTTTGACTCGATAAACCAGTTCTTTTTTCTAAAATTATCCCAGGTAGATTCTGAACTATCAAGACCAAAGAGCAGATCCTGGACATTTCTGTTTTCAATTAATCTGCTGAAATATGTGGATGTTATGACGTCAAGCGTATCCCTGATTCTTTCCCTGTATATGTTCAATTTAATTTCAATCTCTTTTTTTACCTCTACATCTTCTTTTATTTTATCCGAAAGGTTAAAATAAAGCTTATATGTATCTCTGAAATCTTGTATGATTTCCCCCGGGTTTCTGTTAAATAAGTTCATCTGATTCTTTAAATCGGAAAAATCGGGCAGGTCTTTGATTGATATCCCGATAAGGGGGTTGCCGGATTTATAATGTCTGGCCGGTGTATCAAAACGGTTTTTTATTAAATTTTGAAATATATCGAGTGATATGTGAGATCTTTCAATACCGTACATTACGTTGTTTAGAATGTAATTTTTTAGTGTATACTCATCTTCCCATTCTGTAACAAAGGTATTTTTCTCTTTGTAAGGGAGTACAAAGGATAAATAAGCCAATTCCTCAAGAACCCTGGTTGTAACTGCACCGAATCCGGGTGTCATGTCGAGTATTTTAAAGGAAAGTACATCTTCCTTGGTATACTTCTGGTTGTTACTCAGGAATATCCCCTCAACATTAAATCCGGCGTGATATTCGTTTTTAACGAAAAGATAAGAGAAAATGTCCGGTGTATCGTATTCATTGATTATATCGGGTTTTTCACTTATTTTGTTTTCTATTGTCGCTGCTTCAATGTGTCTCTCGTCTAAATGTGTTTCTGTTGAGAGGAGAGCCTGGTCAGGGAAAAATGCTTTGGAGAAATGGGCTATTTTGGGATAGATTTCCGTCTTTTTTTTGATCCCCAGCAACGAGTTTCTCGCAAAAGCTTTATTTTCTTTCAGCAATTCTATCTGCTTGTCTCTTTCTTCTTTTATCAAGTCAGGAATGGTATTGTTCAGTCCATTCAAAGAGAACATATGGTAAAAAAGATGCAGGATTTCATCGTTTCCTTCAGAAGAAGGTTTTTCAATATCTATTTCGATGAGTTTTATTTCAAAATTTACGGATTTTTTTATGAGAATCCAGTTTCTACCGTTTGTAAGAATACCCCAGGGGGTTTTTATCTTCTTTAAAAGGTAAATGAGTTGATATATCGGTATCTTGTTTTCGAATTCAAGGTAGAAGCCGCTTATTCCTTTGTTGAGGGTTCTTCCGTATCTTTTTAACAACAGTATACCGAGAGCATTGTCATAATATTCTTTTGTCCCCCAAAGCGGTGATGTTGCAACCCTGTTTTCTTCGGCAGTAAAGAGCGCTACATCAGGACCTTTTATGTTATCCTCATAAAATTTAGGCTTTGATTCATAGGCATAGCCGAAGACCTTGAGAATAGGCTTGATCAGGCGTATCTCTGTATGGATTTCACTGGCGAACTTTTTTATGTTCTCAAATTTTGCCAGTATTTCAGACAGGGACAAATATGTACCGGTTTCTCCCGGCAGGGAAAGTATTTTTTTGATGCTTGCTTCGGATATAAGCGTGTTTCGTAAAATAGAAGGATGCATGTTTCCAAAGATGATAATAGATTAATGCCTTTTAGTCAAGGGTGGGAATGTCTTTTTCTTCCTTGTCTATTCCCATCTTTTGAATTCTTTCGATCTCTCTGAGCTTCATTTTTATTATTATAATAAGTCCGATAATGGCTATCCAGAAAATGGCCAGTGTTTGATATATGGTAAACCTGTCATATGGGGCAGCAGGGAAGACTGCTACCTTGTCCTGAGACCAGAGAAGAGTTGTATACATAAGAATAGTAACGAGCAATACAATAATTTTAATAATTGCGGATGCCTTATTGCAGATTCCGGATTTTATTTTTAGCACCTGTCCTCCTTGAAAAACGCTGTGTTCTGATCCCTGCACAAACAAGATTAGAGAACTTCTAACTCAGAAAACCGATGGCTGTCATGACAATAAAATATAGGGTATATACAATTCCTATCCAGGTAAATACCGTATTTTTTTTGCTCCGCCCCATTTCTCTGTCAAAGAAAGGGATGAGAAATAAGAAGAAGATTCCACAAAAAATAAGGGTAACGGCAATCATCTCGCCGTTTAATCCCATAATTTCTCCGGGGAAGAGTTTTAAAGTCTGAAACAGGAACAGAAAATACCATTCGGGTTTAATGTTTTCCGGCGCAGGCGCAAGGAGGTCTGCCTTCTTGCCTATTTCCGGAGGGAAAAGTGTTGCCAAAGTTACAGTTATCCCTAATACTATAAGGCAGATTATAAGATATTTATAGAATCTGTAAGGAAAGAAGGGCATTTGCTTTGTTCTTTTTTTAAGAGATAGCGGCATGCTTATCACACGATATTGAACGAGAAGGATATGTACACATACTAAAAATATCGTGATGATAGGAAGAATTGACACATGGAATGCATGAAAACGGGTCAGGGTCTCACCTGTTACGTCAATACCTCCTCTTAAAAAGGATTTTATAAAAACGCCTATAACAGGGAGACTGCCCGTTCCGCCCGTTGCTACCCTTACTGCTGCAAAGGCCCTTTCATCCCACACCAAAAGGTAGCCGCTTAAACCGAAAAAGATAGATACGACAAGAAGGGCAAAACCCGAAAACCATAATAAATCTTTTGGTTTTCTGTAAGATTTTGAGAGGAGTATGCTGAATGTGTGTATAAACAGAACTGCCATAATCAGTTGAGCCCCCCAATGATGGAAGGAACGAAAGAGCCAGCCCATATTTAATTTTGTAACAATGTCTGTGATACTTTTGTGTGCCTGCTCAAAATAGGGTATATAATAGAATGATAGTACCATTCCGGTTATAAACTGAATCATAACAAGAAACAATGCGATGCCGCCCGTTTTCTTTTTAGCAAGAGCCTTGATCTCTTTTATGTTATACAACTCTTTAAATTTTTGACTCAACCTTTATCCCCTTTTTAAAAACGATAATCTTTTCACCTTCAGTTTTGATATTAAAAAGCTCAAGTGGTTTTGGCGGAGGCCCTTTGATGTTTTTGCCGTCTTCGTCATACCAGCCTTCATGACATGCGCAATAAAATTTTCTGTCTTCCTGCTTATATGTGATATTACATTCCATATGCGTGCACAAACCTTTCAGGGCTGTTGCAGTTCCGTCTGCCTTTTTAAAAAAAAGTCCGACCTTCCCTCCCCATGCAAAGGGCTTTACCGAGTTCAGCGGTATATCTATAAAGTCACTGGCATTGAGCACCACGAAATCAGGTTCTTTTCCGAGTGTAGGAAAGGCAAACTGCATAAGTGCATAAACACTTCCTGAAAAGAAGGCGGCAAGCCATCCGCCAAAGAGGGTATTGAGAAATGTCCTTCGTGTGACGAGTGAGTAATCAATCTTCATCTTTTGTTATCCCGAAGATCTTTTTTGCCTTGTACTTCAAAAGTGTTTTCCTTAAACCCACAATAGAGTCTATGGGCCTTACATCTTTCGGACATGCATCGATGCACCGAAGCATTGTATCACATCCCCATACCCCCTTTTCGTTGTTTATTCCTTCGAGAAAGTGTAGAGGCCTTTCGTCCCTGGAGTCGAGAACAAAACGTTCGAGCTTTGCAAAGGCTGCAGGACCTATATAATCAGGGGTTCTTGAAAGCACCGGGCATGCGCCGTAACATGATGCACAGAGGATGCAGTTCACATTTTGATCTATGCGTTTCCTCTCATCTTCTCCCTGATGTATTTCTTTTTCCGGTTCAGGACTTTTCCTGATCAGATATGGTTTAACCTTTTCATACATATCCCAAAAGGGGGTCATGTCAACAACCAGATCTTTGATGATCTCAAGATTAGGGAGGGGTTCAAGAACAATCGTGTTATCGCCGAAGGAAGCAACCTGGGATCTGCAGGCAAGATCGATCTTGCCGTTGATTACCATTGCGCAGGAACCGCATACTGCTGATCTGCATGATGATCTGAAGGAGAGTGACCCGTCTATTTCGTCACGAATACGCAAAAGTGTCATAAGAACTGTCAGACCGGATATAACCTTAATGCGGTATGACCTAAAATGAGGCCGGACTTCAGGTTCTTTCATATCATATCGGAAAATCTTGAACGTATATTCGTTGGCAGTAATCAATACTTCCTCTCCATGGGCTGATAGTTTGTAATTACGACATCTTTATATGAAATTACCGGTTCCCCGTCTTTTCCGATCCTTGCAACAGTGTGTTTGAGCCAGTCAGTATCATTTCTTGTGTTGAAGTCTTTCCTGAAGTGGGCGCCTCTGCTTTCTTCCCTTAGATAAGCACCTATGGCGATTGTATGGGCCACTTCGAGCATATATTCAAGCTCTATTGCATTTAGAAGCTCATAATTCATATATAACTTTGGGGAGTTAACATGGACATCCCTGAACCTTTCCTTAATTTTGCTAATATCCATCAGGGCCTGTTCTATTCCTGCCTTCTCTCTGAAAATACCTACACAGTCGCTCATTGTTTTACTTAAATCAACAAGAATCCTGTACGGTTTTTCATTACCTCCATACATCAGTTTATATATCTTCTTTTCCATCTCTTCTTTTTTACTGATGAGGAGCTTTTCGTCAGGTTTTGCACTGTTGTTCCGCAGATGCTCGTCAATTGCAAGGCACGCTAATTTCCCGAAAACGATTGTATCGAGGAGCGAATTGCCGCCAAGCCTGTTTGCGCCATGGACACTTACACAGGCGCATTCTCCGGCAGCGTAAAACCCCGATACATTGGTTTCACATTTCTCGTTCGTATCTATGCCCCCCATGGAGTAGTGCTGGCAGGGCATGATGGGTATCGGTTCGAGGATCGGATCAACGCCTATGAAATCAATGCATATGTTCCGTATGCCGGGCAGCTTTTCCAATATTTTCGGGGCGCCGAGGTGTCTCAAGTCAAGATTGATATATTTACCCAAGGGGTGTTCAAACCCCCTGCCTTCGTCGATTTCTATCTGGATACTCCTCGAAACAATATCACGCGGTGCAAGCTCCATGGCATTTGGTACATAACGTGCCATGAATCTCTCATCGTCTTTATTGATCAGGTAGCCACCCTCGCCCCTGCATGCTTCTGTTATAAGGATGTTGGTGCCGATGAGGGCGGTAGGATGGAACTGAACAAATTCCATATCCTTTATGGGTACACCGGCCTTATAGGCAATACCGATACCGCTTCCTGTATTTATAAGGGCATTAGTGGAATGGAGATAGACCCTGCCGTAACCGCCGGTAGCAAACAGAGTTGTCTTAGCAAGGATGGGCACTATTTCACCGCTTTTAAGATCAAAAGCGATGACACCGTGGCACACATCGTTGTCTGTAACGAGGGCCAGGACAAACCATTCGGAGTAAACCCGCACCCCTTTTGCTACTGCCCTTTCGTTGAGGGTATTGAGCAGGACATGTCCTGTTAAATCTGCCGAATAACATGTTCGAGGGTAATCTGCGCCCCCAAAAGGCCTCTGGGCAATAGAGCCGTCAGGGAACCTGCTGAAGGGGCAGCCCCAGTGCTCCATCTCGTAGACGACCTTTATTGCTTCCCTGCACATGATCTCCACAGCGCTCTGGTCCGCAAGATAATCGCTGCCTTTTATTGTATCAAAGGCATGTTTTTTCCAGGTATCGTCCCTGCCGTCCGGGCTATTTGCAAGGGCAGCGTTAATACCGCCCTGTGCTGCTATAGAATGCGATCTGACAGGGTGTACCTTGGACAGGACGCCCACATCATATTTATCGCAAAGACCCACTGCTGCCCGGAGTCCTGCAAGACCTCCGCCGATAATGAGGACATCATGAGCGAGCATCATTATGAGGTGATACTGTATATATAAATAAGTGCCAGCGAAATGATTGCTGCTGCAATATTGGATAACCGGAACAACTGTTTTTCCTTCTTGTATCCAAAATCCAAAGTGATTGTTCTTAAACCGTATATGCTGTGAAAAGTAAAAAGAATCAATATAAGTACGTCAATTAGAGGCTGGCGGTGGAGGCTGAGCGCCCAATCAGGTTTTTTATCTTTTGTGAAGAGAAAGAAGCTGGTTAGTATTTTTATACCGAAAAGTATTACAAGGGATACGCCGCTGATTCTATGAAAAAGCCATATGAACATGTTCCATTACATATCAATTGGAGTTCTTTTTTGTCAAGGGAATTTAGCGAAATATTTATAGAACTTTTACAAAATATCTTGACTTTTACCAGTGAAGAAACGAATAATAATACGGTAAATCAGTATTAACTGAATAAAATACAAGTATCTACCGAGAGGGGGAATGTTTGGAAGAAAATTCCATTAAAACCGAGTATGTTGAAGATGAAATTAATCTGTTGGATTATTTCATTGTTCTTGTAAAACGGAAAAAACTTATTGTATACATTACTTTGGGCATCATGATTATAACCGCAATCATCAGTCTTATCCTGCCGCCGATATACAGAGCGGAGACAAAGATCATGCCGCCTCAACAGTCAAGCCAGGGCTCGATGTCCCAGCTTTTGGGCCAATTGGGAGGCGCTGCCGGCATAATAGGTTTGCCGTCAGGAGGCTTAAAGAGCTCAAGTGAGCTTTATATTGCCTTCCTAAAAACCAATAATATTTTAGATCGTATGATTGACAGGTTTGATCTTATGAAGTTGTATAAAACCAAATCAAGAGAAAAAACGAGAGCCACCCTTTCAGGCGCTCTTACGGCAAAAGAAGACAAGAAAAGTGGCATGATAACAATTGCTGTTATTGATAAAGACCCGAAAAGGGCTGCACAGTTCGCAAATATATTTGTAGAAGAATTGAGGGCCTTAAATAAAGGACTTGCTGTAGGTGAGGCCAGTCAGAGGAGATTATTCTACGAAGAACAGATCGAGGATGTAAAAAAGGCGTTAGCAACAGCAGAAGAGGATTTAAAAAGTTTTCAGGAAAAAACAGGCGTTTTAAGCATAGAACCTCAGGCACAGGCAGTGATTATGAGTATTGCAAACGTAAAGGCAGGAATTGCCGCAAAAGAAGTGGAATTGAGGGTGTTAAGGACATATTCGACAAGCAATAACCCTGATGTTAAGAAAACCGAAGAAGGGATAAAAGGCCTTAAGGCTGAGTTAAACAACCTGATGAAGAAAAACAAAGTAGAGCATGATCCCTTAATGCCGACAGAAGAAGCGCCCCAGGCTGGATTGGACTATCTCAGGAAGATGAGAGATGTGAAGTTTTATACAACACTTTATGAGTTTCTTATCAAACAGCATGAGGCGGCAAAAATTGATGAAGCCAAGGATGCGACGATAATTCAGGTAATTGATAAGGCCGAGCCGCCCGAGAGGAGATTTAAACCTAAAAGAACACAAATGGTGCTTATTGCCGGCGTTGTTGGTTTTTTTCTGTCTATATTTTCTGCTTTTTTTATGGAATATACAGAAAAGTCCTCTTCCAATCCCGAGAACAAAGAAAGGATTGATGAGATAAAAAAGTATTGTTCATTTGGCTTTTTGCACAGGATGGAAGGCATTATGACAAAACTGAAAGGCATTAAAACTAAAAAAATCGAATGAAACATAATAAGGAGCAAAGCATGGTAAGATTTATACAAACCTCGGCAATACTTTTTTTGGTATTGATATGTTGTGGTAGTGCGTTAGCCCAGCAGTCTTCGCTTCCGGTACCTTCCCAACTATACCAAAACCAACCGAATCTTGCTAATCCATACGGTGCAGGGCAAACGCCTACTATGGGACAGCAGTTTAATTACCAGCAGACCCCACCCACCCCTGCTCAATTATTTCAGCAATTACCGCAGCAGACTAAAATAGTTGAAGAAAAGCAATCGGAATTTGAGCGTTATATAACAGATAAGGTTATTGAAATAAATGAGTTTCAGTTTGAAATCCTCAAGAGATTAGACGGGATTACTTTTCTCTATTCCGATAGGACCATTAACAAAGGAACGGTTGCCTTGCCTGTTAAAATTATAAAAATAACTAAAAAAACGTCAAAAGATACGAATAAAAATGAAGCGAGTGCTCTGGAAGAAAAAAAATATGAAGTGTCACAAATGTATCAGGAACTGGAGATTACCGATAAACCTGTTCTTATTGATGCCGGTTTTATCGTTGGGACTGTTGACGCAATTACCAGGACCTTTAAGATGCTGGGTTTGAGGTTGCCCTTTGTTGTATCAACCGATATCAAGCATTTCGGTTATGATCTTTTCAGGCAGTCCCCTGGTATATTTGCACCGTTCGGCAATATGCCTGTAGGGCCGGATTATGTTTTGGGGCCGGGCGATGAAATAAAGATCATGATATGGGGCAGCATTGACGCAGTCTGGAATGTGTTTGTAGACAATCACGGGAATATTTCGCTTCCCAGGGTGGGCATTATAAGTGTTGCCGGTCTAAGCTACCGGGAATTGAAGGATACGCTGCATAGGTCGTTGTCAAGGAATTTTACCGGATTTGAGATGAACGTAAGCATGGGCCAACTGCGGACCATGAGGGTCTTTATAGTGGGAAATGCAGAGAGGCCGGGAAGTTATACAATTTCTTCATTTTCGTCGGTTATAAATGCCCTTTTCGAAGCAGGCGGTCCGAGCAAGACCGGGACGATGAGGGATATACAGGTGAAGAGGAATGGAAAGACAATAGTTCACTTTGATCTGTATGATTTTTTGCTAAAAGGCGACAATACAAAAGATGTGAGACTTCTTCCTGAAGACGTGGTCTTTATCCCGTCTGTCGGAACGCTCGTTGCGATAATGGGGAATGTGAATAACCCTGCAATATATGAATTGAAAGGAGATGCCACTATACCGCAGCTCATCGAGATTGCCGGCGGGTTGGACACTGTTGCCTTTGCAGGCAGGGCTCAGATAGAAAGGATTGTTGACAACAACAGACAGGTTGTGCATGAAACTGACCTGGCAAACATGAAAGATAAGGATATAAAGCTGTATTCCGGGGATGTTGTTAAGATTTTTCAGATTGTGCAGGAGAAACGGGTTGTGAAGCTTTCCGGCGCTGTACAGAGAGAGGGAAGCTATGGCTTAAAACCGGGAATAACCGTGAAGGACCTGATCTTGCTGGCAGGGGGTTTGAAGTACTATGCATACACAAAAGAAGTGGATCTGGTGAGGTATTCCGTGACGGACGAAGGTCCGAAAACAGAAAAGGTGACTTTAAGCATTGAGAAAGCCATGGCAGCCGATCCGGAAAACAATCTAACGTTAAAAGAGGATGACTACCTTTTTGTAAAGAGTGTCCCGAACTGGCAACCACAGCAGACAGTAACTATTCAGGGCGAATTGCGATTCCCCGGCGTATATCCGATTAGAAGAGGGGAACGTCTTGCTTCGTTAATAGAGAGGGCAGGCGGTTACAGCGAGTATGCATATTTGAGAGGCGCAGTTTTTACAAGAGAAAGACTACGCGAGATACAACAGAAAAATATGGAAGAGATAATCATAAGGCTCGAAAGGGAGCTCATGTCTGCAAGTGCTGCCCAGGCTGCTGTTGCGACATCCTCGGAAGAGGTATCGGCAAGGAAAGCCGAGGCTGAGCAAAAGCAGAAGTTTCTTGAGTCATTAAAAAAGCTTAAGGCAACCGGGAGATTGACGATACGTTTGGGCCATCTTAGATTATTGAAGGGCAGTGATTTTGATATTGAGCTTGAGGGCGGAGACACCCTTTATATACCTGTGTCAAATAACATTGTGAATGTAGCGGGTTCTGTCATGACCCAGGGAAGTTTTATATACTCTAATGCGTTTAGCAGCAAAGATTATGTTGAGCTTGCAGGCGGGGCTTCGAGGTGGGCGGACACAAACAGTACATATATAATGAAAGCGGACGGCAGCGCCATGAAGGTAAGCAGGGGATTGTTCAGTTGGAATTCGGCGCAGACGAGATGGGAGATGGCCACATTCGGAGAGTCTGCAAAAGAAGTCGAGCCCGGAGATACCATCGTTGTCCCGGAAAAGGTGGAACGCATTGCCTGGTTAAGGGAGATCAAGGATATCGCGCAAATTATTGCCAATCTGGCTATCAGCGCAGGTGTGGTAAAGGCTCTCTATCAATAAGCAGGGAAGTAAAAATGAATATTGGCCAGCAAGTATATAAAAATATTTAGAGAGTTTTATTCTTAAATTCCATAACAATGGCTGAAGAGAGTGCTGAAAACAAAGAACGCAAATAAGTCTTGTCTTTTTATAGGTATAGCCTTCCTTTTTTATGCTCTTCTCTTTTGTATTCCAAACTTAAGCATGGCTTCAGTCGAGCCTTTCTCCGGGCCTGCCAACTGGGGCGGGACAGGTCTCATGGAGACCCCTACTGCGAGGGTGTTGGAAGAAAATAAATTCAGGGCCGGGGCAAGCCAGGTAGACCCTTACCGGTATTATTACATTGCTGTGAGTCCTTTTAAAAACCTTGAAATTGTCGGAACGTTTACTGAGGTTATCGGTGTAGCGGGATTTAAGGATCATCCTGAATATGGCAATTATAAAGATAAATCGTTGGATGTGAAATATAAATTTATTGAAGAAGGAAAATACAGCCCCGCTGTTTCTATAGGCATCAATGACCCTACTGGAACAAGGGTTTATCCATCGCAATACATCGTTGCAAGCAAACAGATATATCCTTTTGATTTTACGCTTGGGTTAGGCAACGGGAGGTTTGGCAAAAGCCCGCTTCCAGCTCAAGGGGAAGGTTTTAAGGTTGAAATGTTCCAAGATATAAGGGGGTGGTTTAAGGACTCACAATTCTTCTGGGGCATACAATTTGCCCCATCGGAAAAATTTGCCCTTATGATGGAGTATAGTCCCATCAAGTATGAAGTGCAGACCCGGGACCCTGCTCAGTCAAAATATTTTAATGAACCTGTGAAATCAAATTTCAATTACGGTTTGAGATTGAAACCGTATAAATGGGCAGGCATTGACCTGAGCTATCAAAGGGGTAATCAACTCGGTGTAAACCTCTCTGTAGCTTTTGATATAGGACAGCCCCTGATACCCATTTATGACCATCCATACAGAGAAAAGCAGGGAGACAAGGCAAGCACATTGCATAAACGATTAGCTAAGGCGCTGGATGAGTCCGGGTTCAGCAATATCGGTATCGATGAACAAGGGGATGATCTATGGATAGAGGCTCAAAATGACAGGTATTATTTCAGCACAAGGGCTATCGGGGTAATTCTCAAGATTGTTAATGATATAGTGCCGTTGAATATTCAGAAGGTAAACATAGCGCTGACCGATAATCTGATCCCGATATTCCGATTTGCGACAACGAGGCTTGATATAACAGAATTATATGAAGATAAAATTACCGTTAATGAATTTTATCGTCTATCGAAGATCGATTCGGATGTCCTTATAGTATCTGATGTTAAAAAGGAGAAAAGAAAGTATTTTGAGTATGGTATAAACCCGGCCTTCAGGATGTTCCTGAATGACCCGTCAGGTTTTTTTAAATATAGACTCGGGGGAGCTATATGGGGAAGTTTTAGCCCCTGGAAGGGAGGGTCTTTTGTCCTCGGATTTGAAGGCTATCCTATAAATACCGTATCAACATCGAATATGCCTTCATCAGAGCCTGTTAGGACCGATATTACGCCTTATCAGCAGAAAACATTATCACTCTACAGGATGCTATATAAGCATATTTATAAGACAGAGCATAATATTTACGGGAAACTGGCTGTAGGAATATTAGAGGCGGAATATGCAGGGTTTGATGGTGAGGTTGCCATGCCGCTCGATGGAGGAAGGGTTTTGGTAGGCGTAAGCAGCAGTATTGTAAAAAAAAGGGATGTTGATAATGCATTCCGGTTAAGCAGCCAATATCCAAATACTTATTATACAGCTTTTTTAAATACACGACTGAATATGCCGGAAATTGAAACCTCGATAGATGTTAAGGCAGGCAGATTTCTTGCCGGTGACAAGGGTGCGAGAGTAACTGTTTCGAAATTTATTAAAGGGGTTATACTGTCAGCCTGGTATAGCTGGACAGACACCTCAATATTTAAAGACAACATTAACAAGGGCTATAGCGACAAAGGGTTTATGCTGACGTTTCCATTAAGGTTGTTTAAAGGCTCAGACAGCAAAACTACTTTTAATTATGCAATTTCACCCTGGACAAGAGATGTTGCTCAGGACATTGAACATCATCACGATACGCTGTTTGATTTTTTTGGACGAAACATAAATATTTATCTTGACAAGGATAAATCGATGATTTATAAATAACTATATTATATAGTATAATGTTTATAGAATACGGGGATTGAGGAGGACAAATTGTACTCCCAAATGATACATCATTTATTAAGAACACAAAAAAATAAAGTGAGGTGAGTTTATGAGAATGAGAAAAATGTTTGGTATGGTGTTAGCAATTTTATTAATTATTGGTCTTGTGATCCCTTCTGTAACATTTGCACAGGCTGCCGAGGGTGCAGGAGCAGGAACAGCAGCAGGAGCAGGTGGTGGTGCAGCAGGAGCAGGAGCAGCAGCAGGAGCAGGAGCAGCAGCAGGCATTGGCGCAGGTACAATAGCAGGGGTAGTGGTTGGTGCAGCGGCAATAGCAGCCGGTGTAGCAGCGGCATCCTCAAGCTCCAGCAGTTCAACAGCTGTAACTCATTAATAAATTATTTTAATTTATGAGGAATAAGGCTGGAAAAGCATATGCTTTTCCAGCCTTTTAACTTTTTTACAACATGGAAAAAAGATATATAATAGTACGCCTGTTCATATTCATGCTGCTTTTTCAGACTTTTTCTTATGCAGCGCCATTATTTGACAGCAATATAGAATCTGCTCTTTCTTCTGCGGAATCATTGTTCAAAATGATGAAAAACAGAAATTACCCAAAGATATGGTCGTTGCTTACCCGGAAGTCGAAAGATGTGATTTTAGATGATGTATATAAAGCAGAAACGAGTGCAGGAGTGGTGCACTTAAGGGAAAATATAAATAACGATTTCAATATTGGCGGCACTTTGTCAAAAGAATACTGGAAAAGCTTCCTTGAAAATTTTAACCCCGATACAGTTTTAGAACAGAGTAAATGGGATACAGGTACATTTGAGAAGGATAAGGGAGAAATAATAATCAAGTACAAAAAAGCTGAAAATCCTGCCATCTTATTGATGTTTAAAGAGAACGGTATGTGGAAGGTAGGATTTGTCGAAACTTTCTGGACAAGAAAGAAATAGATTGTAAATTATAAAATCAAGAAAACAGCAGTCGGATTGAAATATCAAATCAATAAAAAATAAAATCAGTGCAGAGTCATCATTTTATGGAGTAGAGGTGACTTTTAGTTGTCATTAATACAATAACAACAATAACCTGAAATATCGCTGCCTGATCAGGTTGAAAGAAGTTGGATATTGTTAATAAAAACTGAAACACAAGGGTGAAATATGAGTGATTATGACGATGAAAAGCCTGACTGGCGGGAGATTGACAGAAGGAAGGATAGCAGCAGGCAATACGGAAGACAGGAAAATACAAATAAAAAAGAAATGCCGAAAGACAGATGGAATGTTGCCAGGAGAAAAGAGGCGCTGGATAGACTTTTCATGGGTGAAAAAGGGACAATAGAGCATGAAAAATTATTTAATAAAATTCACAAATCATACGGGTCAGGCAGTTTTATTGTAAATGTAAAAAAGTATATTGAAAAATATGGCATACCTGATGACGTATCAACTCTTCTGCTCATTCTTGATACAAAAGAACAGGACATTGTTTTTAAAACATTCGATAAAATAACAACTATTTATAACGGATTATCTCCAAGGCAAAAAGAGGATGTCAGAAGAAAGCTGTCTATCCTGAAACTGACCGATAGGTCGTCTGAAGTCAGGGGGAAAGCAGAAGACACATTGCAAACGATACAATAAAATATCCAGGCATTCAGATATTATGACCCTTACATGTTTGCAGAGTAAGACTTACCCGTGCAGATCTGTCGGTTACTTTATTGCCCCGCGGGTCAATACCCCGAAGTTTTGCTTCGAAATGTTTTTTGGCTCCTTTTCATATCAAGTGGGTAGCCCGACTTTACTGTAGTCCGGCTTCCCTGTAATCATATAGATTATGGTCTTGAGGCTCTTGAAGGTTCTGTAACCACGAGCTTTTGCCCTGGCCACTTGGATCAGACTGTTGAGCCCTTCCAGAATACCGTTATTGATTTTGCTGTAGTACCAGCGGAGCACACCTGACCAGTGACGCTTTATAGTCCTGGCTGCGTCTCTGATGGGATCATACGGCTATACTGCCCAGAAATATCATTTTTGAGTGCCCTCGTGAAACCTTCCCCGGTCTCTTCTTTGTAGATATCCTGGAAGTTTTCACGGATATGATAGGCTCTCACCGTTTTCAGATTGAGCCGGGGTATAGACTCTATGGTCTTCAGCGTCTTGAGTTGAGTTTTAGTAAGGTTTTCGAGGTTCTTTAGATATTGGGGAGTACAAAAATAGATTTTTTCCTACCCATCTGTTCCTTATTATGCTATTTTTCCTTATTATTAGTAACAATTGAGCAGCATAATGACTAAAATCGAAAGACAGGAAATAATTTTGCATCTCGATAATCCCTCAGTCTTATTCATGCCCGCTTACGAGTCGGCAGCCCCAGCAAGGTTGCCTGGAATTACAATAATAAAACAGGATAGACGACGGGCTTGCCCATGGGAGTGTATGATCGTGATTATGAGAGATTTTATCTGATGATTTTAAAAGACTATTACTACATACTCAAGTTGACAAGGGATGCCTCAGCTTCTGAAATAAAAGATGCATACAGGAGATTAGCCCTTGAGTGTCACCCAGACCATCACCAGGAAGATCCTGAAGCTGAAGAGAAATTCAAACAGCTAAGCGAAGCATATTCTGTTTTAGGAGATACACAGAAGCGGAGCGACTACGATCTTCTGCATCATCCTAACTCCACGACTTCAGATATCCACGAGCACTTTGATAATAACATGGGTAGTAGATACCAGCATGCAAGGAGAGAAAATGAATGTGGTCGAAAACCGGATTATCTTGCACAAAAAACAATTTTGAACATCGTAAAACCGGGCCAACTCTATGAATTCCTCCTCACTCCTGAAGAGGCTCAGTTTGGAACTGAGAGGTTGGTTTTGATTATCATGGGTAAAAGACAGCAAAGATATCGTATTCGAATTCCGGGAGGGATGACCCAGGGAACACAATTCAAAGCGATCCTGGGAAGGAACGAAAGCCGGTATATCCTTGTTAGGATAACGATATTAAGGTCAGCGTATCAATAATTACAAGGTTTGAAAAATGTCTTGTGAAAAGCTTATATGCCCGTCCGGTTTGTTTAGTATTCTTCCAGGAAATATAAGACATAATTTTATTGAAAGGAGAACAGTTTGTCCCGGGGGAAAAGAATCATTATTATTGGTAAATCAGCGGTTGGTCTCAAGGCCGACAACAACCTGACCTCATAAAAAGTTATTGAGTAGGCTCTCTCGACTTCATAGTGATTTTCATTTCAGGCCATAAATCTGTTGCGCACAAATGTGATATGCAAGCGTAAGTCGTAGAATTGGTCTGCGAAGGATGCCGGCATTTTCATCTTGCTCACCGCTTCTTCGATATTGTCGAGCCTTTCCATTAAAGCTTTGCGCCTATCCGGTGCCAGTTGTGGCCCGATATCACGCTCCATAACCATCAGTGCGCGGTACCATCTAAAAATGCGCGACCTGAAACGCCACTTGTATATGACCGGTATGAGGCGCAGTCCGGGCAGAAGAAGTATGAGCATGGGCACGAGCACTACAACGAGGCGATTCACATGGCTGGCAAACCCAAAGGGCAGATAACGGTAGAAGAAACTCTTTCCCGATTTATAGAAGCGAACCGCGTCGTCGCTTATGTGGATATCCTGTTTGATCGGTGCGGGGAATTCGTCCTTGCGCTTGATAAGCCCGGAGCCGGAGTGCACTTCGTGCGCAGCCTCGATTAATAAATCGGAGAGTGCCGGGTGGAGGTACTCCCGAGCAATCAGTTCAACCGTCGGCGCGAGCAGATAGAAATCCTGGGCAGGTATGTCCTTTCCGAAATCTATTGACCCCCTTGGAAGGGTAATCTTATTCAGGTAAGAGATGCGTCGCGTATAAGCGTCAGCCTGGGTAAAATCGAAGAGCTTGATGCCGGGTGTATGCAGAAGTTGGCGTATAAGCTTTGTTGATACAGAATCACCCATCAGAAACACTGCATCAACCTTGCTATTCAGGATCGCTTCCACCGCTTTGTCGGAGTCCATCTCAAGCAGTTTTGTAGGACCTCCCGTTTCTATGCCGTTGCCTGCGAGTAATGCGAGTGAAAGGATGTGTGTTCCGCTGCCGATTTCGCCTATTGCTACCCGCTTACCGGTTAACTGCGACAGGAGTTTGATGTTAGGTCCGCCCCTGTAAAAGACAAAAAGTGGTTCGTATGAGATGCTGCCCAGAGAAACAAGCTTGTCGGTTTTTATCCCCGTGTTCACTCCGCCTTGCACAAATCCTATGTCAACCTTTGACAAAGGGTCAGCCAGTCTCTTGATATTTTCGACAGATCCCTCAGACGGAAGTATCCTGAGCGTTATGTTATTTCGCCCGAGTATCCGGGCATATTTTTCCGCTGTCCTGTGGAACATGCTGCCATCAGGCCCGCTGGTTATGGTGATGGTTTTGGGCGGCGCAAGGTAAAAAAACAGGAATATGCTGAGCACGAGAACTACAAGAACCAGAATGATCGCGCTTAATGCAGCAGCGCGTCCGAGCCCGAAGACCTCTGTGAACATGAACCGGAGTTTGATGAAGCCTGATTTTCGATTTATTCTCATCGCCTGCACCTCTTCAGATGAGTACTTCTTCCGACCATCCGAGCTTTACAACCCGGATCTTCGAGAGATCACTTATCCCCAGATGGTATTTCTTATCCGCTGTAGTGATATGAACAGGCAATACGTCGAGGGACTTTTCTTCCCCGAAAAAAGCCGCCCGTTTCAATCTGAGCAATTCAGCTCCAACAGCATCGACTGCTACCGGATCGGTCCCGACGATAAGCCCTTTGTATGGCCAGACATAACGCCTGTCAAAATAATTCGCACCCCTTCCATAGAACTGTGGCGTAAGTGCGCAAAGGATGTTCAATCTGGTTTTGCCCTTCACCATTGGCAGAGTCCATATCTTTCCAAGGTCGGAACAGGCGTCTCCGTGATAGGAAGAAGGAGATTTTACGAACATGATGTAATTCTTGAGACAGGTGCCCACGCCTGACCAGTGGTGCGTCCTCACGGGGCGGACATTGACCAGTGCCGTCGCATTCATGAACACCGGATTTTCAAGCACGCCTCGATCATCGACTGACAGGTTCTTCTCGTTGACACCAATGTCAAGGAGTCTCTGTTTTATCCCGTCTTCCAACTCCTTTGGAGTCGACAAATAACGCCAGACATTCGTCTTGATGCCGACTGTGTCCGCTTTGTTGAAAAGGGATTGCCAGCCGGCCAACGTTCCTTTCCGGTTGGTAAGAGCTTGTATCGCTTCGTCAAGCATGGACTGGAGTACCCCTGCATTGATCTCCCCTTTGGAATCCAATACTTCAGACCTGCGAATAATAATGACTTGCGCCGTGGATTGGGCCTGCGCTCCCCGTGGAAAGGCAGATGCCAGTGCACCTGCCAGGAAAAGTCCCGTGGTGCCTTTAAGAAAATCCCGACGTGTTATTATCTTTTTCTCCTTCATGTTTACCTCCAACTACCCATCTCTTTAATTAGCCCTTCAGCAAGCGGTTCATCGAGTGCATCAAATACGATCATGATAAATTCCTTCTGCAATCCTGCTTTTGTCCATTTGCCGTTTTCTGTTTTCACAGAGTGCCGTCCTTCAGAATCCGGCATGTATGCCTTTTTAAAGTTCGTCAGTGCTTCAATGGCCTTCCCCGGAAAAGGGTATCGTATGAGAAGTAGATAAAACTTGTCTTTGCCCGTGTCATACAGTGCCAGCGCTGCTTCCACGTCGGGGGACAGGTTCAGGATGTTCTGATGGGAAACAAAAAAGCGTTGGTTAAGAAGAATATGGCTTCTGACAAACCATACCTTTTTTATGGTGAAGATAGATCCTTTGCCCGGTAAGCAGGTAAGGAGCTCAGGAGGACTACCGGTCTCTTTTATTGCCGGGATCAGTTTGTGCCCGAGAGCGAGGATGGCTTTGTCCATATCTGGGCCGGGTTCTTCACCGTAAACGGTGACAAAGAACCGCCCCTTCCAGAACCTGAGCATGCCGCCGCCGAATTCCGACCCCTGGCCAATCCCTGCATCAGGGTCCTGCTGCTCAAAAGAGAATACACCGTAGGCATCTGCCGAAGAACCCATCTCAAAGAATTCTGCAGAGATAGCCGGTCTGCCGGGTTTTTCGTAGCGAAGTACGGAAAGATGCTTGAGATTATAGGCAAGATAGAGTTCGGCTGCACCGTTCATGTATTTAAAAGCGGTCCTGGAGTCGTAGTCTCCAGGGATACCGATCAATTTCCAGCCTTCCACGTCCGGAGGCCATATGGCGGCATTGTTCATATCTGTCCTTTCATTGCAGAGCGCAATAGACGGTAGAAATAAAATTGAAATAATAATAAAAATAAAAATCCGTGCCACTTTTCTTATTTTACCACATTTGATGAAAAATTGAATACAGTTTGTTGTAAAACGAGACCTTTGCAAAAGTGCCCTGATCGCTATTTTCTGTCATGTCCCGTCTGCACGGGATCACTGCCCGTTTCACTCTACCGGGGCAGGCTTAATGCCGGTATTTTATGGGTTTTGGAAAGGTCTTGATATTTCCGATATACTCATTCTATTTTATTCTCAAACAGGCAATATAGAGAAACCGGCCGAAACCGTTGCCTTTAATAAGGAGGTATTTTAATGAATATCCAGACTATTTCTTGTGTTTATTTTTCACCTACAGGAACAACCAGGGCAATAGTGGAGAACATTGCAAGGGGAATGCAGGCCGGAAAGATCGAAATGGTGGACTGCACGAAACGGTCTCAGCGGGATAAGCACGCTTTCGGCAGTGAAATTGTCATTCTTGGAGTACCGGTATATTATGGTAGAGTACCGGAAGAAGTGGCAGGCTTGCTCGCAACAATCACTGCAAAACAAAGGCCTGCAGTGCTTGTTGCGGTCTATGGAAATCGTGCTTATGACGATGCGCTGAAAGAGCTTTATGATATTGCGTCGACACAAGGGTTCATTCCTGTTGCCGCAGGCGCCTTTATAGGAGAGCATTCTTATTCTTCTTCGGCTTACCCGATAGCCCAGGGAAGACCCGATGAAAGCGACCTGCAAAAAGCCCGACTATTTGGAGCCAACATAAGGGAAAAACTGCTTAATCTTGAATCTCCTGAAAAAGCAAATACCATCACCGTACCCGGACATTTTCCGTATGTTGAACCAAAAACATTACTTCTTATTAAAGAAGCACGAAAAACAACATCTTATGCACCGGAGACAGATGTCACTGTTTGTACTCATTGTGGAAAATGTGCTGAGGTCTGTCCCACAGGTGCTGTACCACCGGGTGAACCCACCATGACAGACAGATGGCAATGCATAATATGCCATGCATGTATCAAAAACTGCCCATCCGGGGCAAGACAGATGAAAAATGAAAACTTTGACGCTAAAATCAAGTGGCTCTATGATATTTGTCAGCCAAGAAAGGAACCGAAATGGTATCTATAGCCTGTGGGGGCAAAGGGCCCGCAGTTTGCTGCGAAAGCTTTTTCTGGTTTTATCTATGACACCCCCGTCCACTTGCGACAGGGCAAATCATCATATTTCAGTTGAAAAAACTACATGTTTGCGGCAAACTAATAAGCAACAATTACATAACACACAGGAGCAACAATGAAAGACACAAAGCATTCATCATCGGCAGGGGCTAAATATGAAATTATGCATTTTGAGGCATTAGGCCCGGAAGCGGTATATCTCGAGGAGGAAACGTTAAAGGCAAAAGAGCTGGGTGAAATTCCGGTAGATCACACCTTTTTTATTACTCCAGACAACCTTCAAGATTTTCTCAAGGAAAACCCCGGAACTGTTCTGCCTGATATAATAACGACAAAAACGCACTCGGTTCTTCCGAAAAGCTATCTGGAGGAGCGTAAAAAAAACATTATAACGAGAAGTGCAGGGTACGACCACTTTGAACATCTGGCAGAAAAAGCAAATATAGCCTCTCTTCGCGAATATTGCGTGAATGCCGTGGCGCAGACAGCAATGAAATTCCTCTACGCGGCGGCAGGTGAAATGAACCATTATGAAAAAAACATTGAGACCTTTGAAAGGAAGAATTCAAATGCCTTCATGGAACTTGACATAGAGCGGCTTCTCACTGTTTTTGGCGTCGGTAAGATAGGGAGAAGGACTTATGAGCTTGCTGAAGCAAACGGGCTGACCGTGCAAGGGGTGGATATAAGGCAGGAGGAATTACGTGGTATTTACGGCAAGACAGTAAAATTTGTCTCAAAGGAAGAAGCAATCGAATCAAGCGATATAATCGTCAATGCCATGAATCTTACAAAAAATAAAGAAAGCCGGTTTTATAATGTCGGATATTTTTCCGGGGTATATCTTTCAAGAGCAAAAAACAAGTTGATATTTATCAATGTAACACGGGGAGAGATAGCCCCGGAAGCAGTTTTGCTGAAATTGTACAAGTCCGGGAAAATTACAGGTCTGGGACTGGATGTATTCACAAACGAATCTGAGTTTGCAAGATTGCTTACTGGTGAAGCTGTAACCGGTACAGACCTTATGGCGGCTAAAACCCTTGTTAGTATGTCTTTAGAGCGAAAGGCAAACATATATGTTCAACCCCACCAGGGTTTCAATTCCGACATTGCGGCAAAAACCAAGGCAGTTGAAGCGATAAAACATGTCATATCATGGTATAAAAATAAGGGGAACGGCTTCGACGACCAATTACCGTATTATTGAGAATCTTCGCCGGCATTGTATTGTTTGTCTCCTCTGGAATATGAGAAGAAACATATGGCAGCTTAACTATGTGTCCGTGAAAGCAGGGGAAAATCAATACTTAATATTCCACTGTGCATCATAGACGGTGTTTCCGCAAATCCACCCCCTGATAGCGCCATCTTTATCCAGGATAGAACCATCCTCGGCAACCCAGTAGGCGTCAAATCCAAGGATATCGCGAGATGTAATCTCAGGGGCCTGCAAGTCAGTTACCGTCATGAGGAAAAACAGGATAAATAACACGTAAAAAATGGTCTTATACATATGTCCTCCCGATTGCTACAATTTGTCCCCTCTGTACTGCATAGAGCCTTTTATGTTCCCTATGAGCCAAAGAGCATGTTACCGGTGCCGCCCGACAAAAAACACATGTACTCAAGGTCTTCCTCCCCGATGATTTCATATTCATCACCTTTTTTAATACATGCTTCCTGCAACGCATCTTTCAGGTTAAATGCGTCAACAATTCTGCATGCGTCGTGTACCATGAATGCATATAGCGGCATAACGTTCACCTCTTTTATATTGCCAATCTTGAAACATATGTAATTGTATCAAATGGGGGTGACAACAGTATGTCAGTGTAAAAAAATATTTTAAATTTTGGATTTTGAATTTTGAGTTAAAATAGAGATACGCTCGGAAGGGCTTTAAGAATGGTTTCGGGCTGATTCGGAGAGTTCTTTTTGAATCTGTTTTCTGAACCATTCCGGCTTGACAACCTCCACATTCGGAAGCCAGGAGTATATCCACCGCTTTATTTCATCGGTGCCGGCAACAATGAATGAGAGTTCAACGTCACCGTTGGGAAGGATATTCCTCTTTTCCGATGAGTGCCACTTCTCTTTCCTGAGAATATAGTCGGCAACATTGGTGTTAAACTTTACCTTTATTTTTACTTCCTTACCGTCAATGATCCCCCATGTATGGGATAGATAGGTATTGAGATCAAAATCCTTCCGGGGTTCAAAATAAAGATAGCGCTCCTTAATGTCAAGAACCCGGTCAACGGCAAAGCTTCGGATATCTTTCCTTTTGTGACAGAAGCCGATCATAATCCAGATGCCTTCATAATAGACGAGTCCATAGGGATCGACAATCCTCGCGCCGGTTGTTTTTGATTGTTTAGATTTGTAAGTTATCTCTACTGATCTCTTTTCGTTTATAGACAAGGAGATGGTTTTCAGTATTGTATCCATCTTATCTGTAAATACCGGAGCAGGTGTTTTTATAATGATCCCTGTCTCTTCCGGCAACGCCTTTCCGGAAACAAGAAGCATCCGATTGATAAGGGTCTGAAAGTTTTCCTTGAAAGATGCCCCCAGTGCAGAAACAGCCTGCCCGGCAGAAAAAAGGGTAATAAGTTCGCCCTGTGAGAGGACAAGCTTTTTTATTCTGTCTCCATGTGTAAATTTATACCCCTCTTTCTCATGGTCGTACTCAATGGCATCGACGATGTTTATCAATTCAAGGTACCTGTAAAGGGTTCTTTCTGAAACATGAAAACGTCCTCTCAACGATTTCACAGAAGGATATTCTTTCCGGGCAATAATGGTATAAATCTCAAGGAGTCTGATAATCTTTTCAGACATACCAACAGGTTTTGAAGTTTTTTTGGTTTCAGGCAGTTTCATGCTATTTTGATTATACCATGTCCGGGTTGCCCTCAGGGTGCTATCTTTGAATCAGAATTGATATGAGAAGCAATATTCTATTTAAATCCAACGCCTTACTGAGGCCTTATAATCTAAATACTCCTTGCCGAATTTATCTTCCAGGTATTTTTCTTCAGGTCTGACTGCAAGATATTCAAAGAGGATAAAAAGAATTGGTATGGCTAATACAAGCCATACGGAGCATATCAAAACCGCAATTCCGCTTAGTAAAAGCAGCAGGGCAAGGTACAAAGGATTACGGGAAAATCTGAAGGAACCTTCTCGAACTATTTTCACGGTAGATTTTGTAGGGTCAAATGGGGTTTTATTGTCTGTAAGGGCTTTAAAGGCGCTCAAGGATATTAAACCTGAAGCAAAAATTAGAATGCAACCGATAGTCATTCTAATTGTCCATGCGCCGCTGATAAGACGAAATGGAAATAAATACTCCAGGAAGACGCCGACGCCTAAACATGCGAAAAATATAAGTGGTGGAGGTATGTTGACCGCTGCCCTATCCTTTGAATTGTTTTTCATACCCGCCCTTTTTCTCTCCATTATCCTTTTACATCAGCATGTTGTCAAGGAATATGTCAAGAGTTTATGAAGATAGCCCCGATCAAACTTCTCAATCGTTTTATTGCTTTAGTCATTTTCTTGTGATAAATTAGGAATCTGAAAAGATAAATCAAATCCCTGTTTTAGAATTCGATTGAAGATAGTTCCTGTAGGCTTGATTTGGTCTTGCGGGTTTTAAAAGAAATGAACATCAGAAATAAATTAGAGCAAAAAGAAGAGATAATCCTGTCGCCCTTTGCCCAGAAAAGCAGCAAAACAAAGGGAAGACTGAAGGAAGAAGCTGAATGCGATATAAGACCGGCATTCCAGCACGACAGAGATCGAATTATACACAGTAAATCATTCAGGAGGCTCAAGCACAAGACGCAGGTTTTTCTGTCGCCTGCAGGAGACCATTACAGGACAAGGCTTACTCATACGCTTGAGGTCTCGCAGATTGCCAGAACAATTGCAAAAGCCCTTTTTCTCAATGAAGATCTGGTTGAAGCCATTGCCCTTGGTCATGATCTTGGGCATACGCCTTTCGGTCACGCAGGAGAAGCTGTTTTGAATGAGATACATACGGGCGGTTTCAGGCATTATGAGCAAAGTCTCAGGGTAGTTGATCTCCTTGAAAGGGAAGGCGAAGGACTGAATCTTACCTTTGAGGTAAGGGACGGCATACTGAAGCATTCAAAAGGCAAGGGAGAGATTGTCTCAAGGGGTGAAGCGGATAAACCTGCTACCAGAGAGGCCGAGGTTGTAAGGGCTTCAGATATAATCGCCTATATTAACCATGATATTGACGATGCCATAAGGGGTAACATCATTACAGAAGAAGATTTGCCCGGGGACAGCAGGAAATTTTTAGGCAATACAACCTCGGACAGAATTGACAGCATGGTTCGGGGGGTAATCAACGAAACACTAAAATATGATGATTTAAATGTAAGCCTCGGTAAAGAGCTTGAGCACCATATGATAAAGCTCAGGAGTTTTCTGTACGAAATGGTGTATGATAATCACATTGTACATGATGATTTTATAAAATGTTCAAGGATAATAAAGGAACTCTATTTTTATTTTTTGGGCAACCCCGATGCATTACTTGCAGAAACAAACAGAGATCATTATTACGATGAACCGGCTGTGTGTGTGTGCGACTTTGTCGCAGGCATGTCAGACAGGTATGCCTTTAATCTTTTTGGAAGGATTTTTCTTCCATTGCCCTGGAACATACCGGGATGAAACCAGGGAAGTGTAATGTTTAAGCCAGCCAAAGGCTGGTAAATTAAATTCCGACATTAAAAGGGAGTTGATATATGATGGATAAGGTCTATGACCCGCACAGGATAGAAGAGACGTGGTATGCATTCTGGGTTAAAGAAGGTTTTTTCACAGCAGACAGCCATGATTTCAGGCCGCCATTTTCAATAGTGATACCGCCGCCGAACGTGACCGGCTCATTGCATATGGGTCATGCATTGAACAATACCTTGCAGGATATTATCGTGAGGTTTAAAAGGATGGCAGGTTTTAACACACTCTGGTTACCGGGTACGGACCATGCAGGTATTGCAACCCAGAACGTTGTGGAGAGAGAACTTGTAAAAGAAGGGCTGAACCGTGAGGTGCTCGGCAGGGAAAAATTTGTTGAAAGGGTCTGGGATTGGAAGGAACATTCCGGAGGGGTGATTATCGGTCAATTAAAGAGGCTCGGCTCATCATGTGACTGGTCCAGAGAACGCTTTACCATGGACGAAAGGCTGTCCAGGGCAGTGCGTGAGGTCTTTGTAAGGCTTTTTAACGAAGGACTCATCTATCAGGGCGATTACATTATAAACTGGTGTCCGAGATGTAAAACCGCACTTTCCGACCTTGAAGCAGAGCATGAGGAGACAAAAGGTTACCTGTACCACATCAAGTATCCGCTGGCGGAAGGAAAAGGTTATTTAACCGTTGCTACTACCAGACCGGAAACAATGTTCGGAGATACTGCCGTTGCCGTAAACCCAGAAGATGAAAGGTACAGGCAGTATATCGGAAAGTTTGTAGTGCTCCCCATAGCAAACAAAAAGATTCCCGTTATCGGCGATAGCTATGTTGATGCTTCATTCGGTACAGGCGTTTTGAAAGTTACCCCTGCCCACGACATAAACGACTTTGAGATAGGGAAGAGACATAATCTTGCATTGGTGAAGGTGATGGACGATGACGGAAGGATGAATGAGAACGCCGTCCATTACACCGGCATGGACAGGTTTGAGTGCCGGGAAAAGGTTGTTGAAGAACTGGAGAACAAAGGTCTCTTTGAAAGAATTGAGCCTTATGCGCTGGGCGTTGGAAAGTGCTACCGGTGTAAAACGGTTGTTGAGCCTACATTGTCGAGACAGTGGTTCCTGAAAATGAAGCCCCTTGCAGAACCGGCAATTGAGGCGGTAAGGGCGCACAATGTCAGGATTGTCCCTGAAATGTGGGAAAAGGTCTATTTTGAATGGATGGAAAACATACGCGACTGGTGCATATCCCGGCAGATATGGTGGGGACACAGGATACCCGTCTGGTACTGTGACAACTGCGGTAAAATGTATGTTACTGTGGATGACCCGCATATATGCAGCGAGTGTAAAAGCGAACTGAGACAGGAATCCGATGTGCTCGATACATGGTTTTCTTCAGGGTTATGGCCCTTTACCACGCTTGGCTGGCCTGAAAAAACAGACGATCTCAAGACATTTTACCCGACATCACTCCTTATAACAGGGTTTGATATCCTCTTCTTCTGGGTAGCGCGCATGATTATGATGGGAATCAAATTTATGGGGGATGTACCTTTCAGGGAGGTATATATCCATGCCCTTGTGAGGGATGCCGAAGGCAAAAAGATGAGCAAATCAAAGGGCAATGTCATTGACCCTCTGATTATAATTGATCAATACGGGACAGATGCATTCAGGTTTTCACTTACCATGCTCGCTGCCCAGGGCAGGGATATACTCCTTTCCGAGGAGCGGATTGAAGGGGTGAGAAACTTTGCAAATAAGGTATGGAATGCCTCCAGACTTGCCCTGACGTTTCTTGAAGATATGCCCGCAGCATCTGAAAAGCCTGCCTCATCTCCGTCATTCATGCCCGATAAGTGGATACGTTCAAGGACACAGAAGGTTATACGTGAAGTGACGGAAAACCTCGATACCTATAAGTTTAATGAAATTGCAAACACTTTGTATAACTTTGTCTGGCATGAGTTCTGCGATTGGTATCTTGAGCTTATTAAGCCGAACCTTTATGGAAAGGTGACCCGGTACGACAATGATGCCACAAAGAATGCCCTCAATAATACACTGACGGATATATTGAAACTCCTGCACCCTATTATGCCCTTTATTACCGAGGAGATATATCAGAAACTGCCGCATAGTCCCCCTGCAGATTCCCATTCAAAAACGGACAAAGAAGGCTTACATGAGAGCATTATGGTCTCGCCATTCCCCATATACAATGAAGCGCAGGTGAATGAAGAAAGTGAATCCGGTATGGATATTATTATGGGGGTTATTGATGTAATCAGAAACATCAGGGGTGAAACAGGGATTGCGCCGAATGTAAAAGTTGAAGCCATGATCCGCGCAAACGGCAACCGCAACCTCCTTGAAGAATATGGATATTACATCAAGGAGTTGGCAAAGGTCGGGGAACTTGTTTTTATAACCGGTGAAGCGCCGGAAAAGTCTGCTGTCGGCATATATAAAGGAGTAGAGATATTTGTCCCAATAAAAGACCTCATAGATGCACCCAGGGAGATTGCAAGGATAGAGAAGGAACTGGTAAAGATAGAGGAAGAGATGGGAAGGGTTTTTAACAAGATAAACAATGCCTCTTTCAGGGAAAAGGCACCGCCCGATGTAATAAGAAAAAACGAGATGAATTATAATATGTTGATGGAAAAAAAAGAGAAACTGACAGGAAGCAGGAAGGTATTGAAAGGGCTTACGGAGAAGTAAATGCCGCTTGATTTTTCAGTTATAGAAAAATTTATATCCGATTATCAGGAGACCTTGAGAGATAAGCTTTTACTCAGGCATGAGCGGTATAATATTCTTGCCGTGCTCAGGGATAAACTTCAGGCTCTATTGGAAAATTACGATACTTTTGAAAAAAATATTTCATCACGTCTGTTCAATAAAATTGAAAAGGCAGAAACTTTTGAAGAGCTTAAGAAATACCATATAAAGGCAGTAGATGGAATCAAAGAATTTTTTCTGGATAATCAAACCGTTCCTGATGTTCACGACCTCTTCCGCATAATCAGGGATGCAATAACGGTCAAGGTATTACAATTAGTGGAAGAAGAAATGAAAGGCGACGGATTTGAATCGCCCCCGACAGAATACGTCTGGATCGGACTCGGCAGCGAAGGCCGTGATGAGCAGACGCTGCTTACCGATCAGGACAATATGATTGTCTACGACACAGACAACGGCCAATACGGATCGGACATTGTGGAACAGTATTATGAAGCATTTTCAAAAAAGGCTGCGGACAGGCTTAGCGATGTAGGTTTTGAAAAATGCAAAGGCGGGGTTATGCCGTCCAATGAGAAATGGAGGGGGTCAATTAAGACTTGGAAGAAGCGGCTGGAAGACAGACTCATCTATGAAAACGGCGCCTTCGAAGATCTTGATATTATTATCCTCACAGATGCCCGTCCCATGAAGGGCAACAGTAAACTTCTTGACGAGGTTATGACATTCTTTTTTAACTCTCTCAGTGATAATAAGCGCATTATGCAGGATTTCATCCGGTCGGCAGTTCTCATGCCCACTGCAATTACCTTTTTCGGCAACTTCAAAGTTGAAAAAAGTGGTGAATATAAAGATTCTCTTAACATAAAACTTCTCGGTTGGGCGCCCCTGATATTATCCGTAAGGATGCTTGCCCTGTCAAACGGCATATACGAAACAAACACATTGAAAAGAATAAGGTTAATGAAAGAAAAGGGTGTGATAAAAAAGGAGATGGAAAAGAATTTGACGGATGCATACCTTACATTTGTGAACTTCAGAATCATGAATCAGATCGATAAAAGCAAGGATAACAACAATAATATTTCCGATGCGAATCATATAAAACCGGATATGCTTGGCCAGAAAGCGCATGAGGAGTTGCGCAGGTCCATGAAATCGGTAGAGGCTTTACAGAAATATATTGAAGAAGTTCTATTATTTGGGCAGCCAATATAAAGGAGGAAGCTATGAAGGTTGTAGAACTTATGAACAGTAATGTGGTTACCTGCCGTCCTTCAGAATCGCTTACCGTTATTGTAAACAAATTTGAGCTTTTTAAAATTGCAGGCATGCCTGTTGTAGAAAAAGGGAAATTGGCCGGCATGATCTGCCAAAGCGATATTTTGAAGAACTTGAGAGAAGAAGGCGTAAATCTTAAAGATCTCACAGTTAAGGATGTCATGGTAGAAGAGGTTGTTACGGTTTCTCCAACCGAGTCGGTTGTGGAGGTTGCAAAAATAATGATCGAGAAACAAATAAACAGGATACCGGTTGTAGAGAATAGCATCGTTATCGGCATTGTAACGAGAACCGATATTGTACGTGCTGTAGCAGAGTGCGGATAAAAGAACAGTTTTGAATTTTGAGTTATGAATTTTGAGTTAAACTTGAACTGTAAACCATAAGTACCATTAAAGAGGTGAGAGATATATGAAAATTACGAAAGAAGCTGTCGGACACATAGCCCATCTGGCCAGGCTTGAACTTGACCCGGAAGAAATAGAGGCTTATACGGTACAGGTAGACAATATTCTCCGGTATATGGATAAACTCAATGTGCTCGACACGGAAGGGATTGAGCCGACAAGCCATGCCATGCCGGTTGTCTGTGTACTCAGAGAAGACCGGGCGGGAAACTCTTTCAGCGCTGATGAGTCAACTCTAAACGCACCGGAAAAGAAAGGCGGTTTTTTCAAAGTCCCGCCGATTATTGAAGTAGATTAAAGGCAGTGAATAGTCGTTAGTGAATAGTATATAGCACATAGCTTTTTTACTGTTCACTGAATACTATTCACTATTCACTAACGACTATTCACTTTTTTAAGGAGTTAGTATGGAACATTTACTTGATTTGGATATAAAAGCATTGGGGGAAATGCTCAGAAAGAAAGAGATTTCTTCTGTTGAGCTTACCGGTTTTTATCTGGACAGGATTAAAAGGTATGATGGAGAACTGCTCTCCTATATAAAAGTTACGGAAGATACAGCTATGGATATGGCAAGACAAGCCGATGCAAAGATAGCAAAGGGTGAGGAGGGAAGGCTTCTCGGCATCCCGCTGGGTATGAAAGATATCCTGTGTACACAGGGCATAGAAACTACCTGTGCATCTCAGATATTAAAAGGCTATATTCCTCCATACGATGCAACCATAATAAAGAAATTGAAAGAAGAAGGATTTGTCCTTCTTGGAAAATTGAATATGGACGAATTTGCAATGGGCTCATCCACAGAAAACTCGTCTGTTCAGATTACAAAAAACCCCTGGGATCTTACGTGTATTCCCGGCGGATCAAGCGGGGGTTCGACTTCCGCAACTTCCTCTGGGCTTTGTGCCGCATCTCTTGGAACAGATACAGGGGGTTCTATAAGACAGCCTGCGGGGCTGTGCGGTGTTGTCGGCTTAAAACCTACATACGGAAGGGTATCAAGATACGGGCTTATTGCCTTTGCTTCTTCTCTTGACCAGATAGGGCCTGTCACGCGAAACGTGACCGACTGTGCTGCTATGATGAATATCATTGCAGGATATGATCCAATGGATTCCACCTCTATCCCGGAACCAGTACCTGACTATACGGAATATCTGGGCAGGGATGTTAAAGGGATGAAGATAGGCATACCGAAAGAGTATTTTATGGAAGGCATAGAGCAGGACGTAAGGTCTGCTGTTGAAAACGCTGTCTCGTTTTTTGTAAGAAACGGCGCCTCTGTTGTAGATATAACACTTCCCCATACCGAATATGCCGTTGCCGTATATTATATCGTTTGTACTGCCGAGGCCTCTTCAAACCTTGCACGGTATGACGGGGTTAAGTACGGATTAAGGGTTGACGGTAAGGATATTATCGATATGTATAAGAAGACAAGGCTCAAAGGATTTGGCAAAGAAGTTGTAAGAAGAATTATCCTCGGTACATATGTGCTGTCTTCAGGGTATTACGATGCATATTATCGTAAGGCAGGGCAGGTAAGGACGCTCATAAGAAGGGATTTCGATGAAGCCTTCAATGCCTGTGATATCATTGTAACCCCGGTTTCACCGACTACAGCCTTTAAAATAGGCGAAAAAACGGAAGACCCTTTGACGATGTATCTTTCCGATATCTTTACTATCCCGGTAAATCTTGCAGGCTTGCCGGCCATGTCGGTGCCTTGCGGTTTTGATAATGCCGGTCTGCCCATAGGTCTCCAGATTATCGGAAAGCCCCTTGATGAAACCGGAATAATGCAGGCGGCTTATATGCTTGAAACAGAGCTGAAATTAAAGAAGATACCGGACAGGTTCAGGAATGTATAGCATAGAGACTATTATTATTTAACATGACTGAAATTAATGTACGAAGATTCCTGACTGCCCTTAAAAACATGGGCATTGATTCATATGTCTCCAGCAAAGAGGATATGCCTACGCTCCAACTTCTTCAGAAAACAGTAAAGCAATGCGGAAAATGCTCCCTTGCCGATACCCGGAAAAAGGTAGTCTTCGGAGAGGGCAGCAATAAAGCACGGCTTGTGTTCATCGGGGAAGCGCCCGGCGAAGAAGAAGACATCCAGGGAAGACCCTTCGTAGGGAGAGCCGGAAAACTCCTTGACAAGATGATTGAAGGGATAGGATTGAGGCGCGAAGAGGTATACATATGTAATGTATTGAAATGCAGACCACCCGACAATAGAGACCCTAAACCTAATGAGGCCGAGGTCTGTAAGCATTACCTTATTTCCCAACTCGAGATCATAAGCCCTAAAATTATATGCACACTCGGCAAACATGCCTATAATACACTACTTGGCGTTGACGAAAGTATAATAAGAATAAGAGGAACGCTTACCAGGTACAAAGGTATAAAGCTGCTTCCCACCTACCACCCTTCATTTCTGCTGCGTAATGCAGGCAGGATGAAAGAAGCCTTGGAGGACATGGATACACTGAAGCAACTCCTCAGGGAATAATACCATGTATCGTGTTTCTCGTATCTTAACTACAGTAAATAGTCTTTAGTCAAAAATCTATTCACCATTCACTGCTTTTTTCACATTTTCTGCCCTTTTAACTATTCACTATCGACTATTCACTGTTTCTCTCACACTTGTGGCGGTCTTTTCTTACCGTATGGGATGTTAGGCACCTGTTGTTGGACATAATCACAGAAAACCTGTAGATCATAGAGGAGCTTTTCAACGTCTTCTCTTACATAAGTTCCAAGACCTTTTTCAAAAGCTGTTTTTATTGATGCAAGACCTTTAGCCTGTTTCTTCACGGATACGGGCTTTGTATTATTCGGGTCAGGTTTGGGTTTTTTATATGCGGTGAGTCTGCTCTCTAATGATATATAGGTTACAGGCGTTTTTAAAATGTCGGTAAATATTTGCATGAGGTCGGGGCAATCAAGGTTTGCGGCAAAAAGATAACCCTGAGAAACAGGGAGATTTCCTGACCTGATTGCCCGCGTGTTCATGCCTCGAAGCTTGCTTCGAAATGGTTTCATCGTTGATGTCTTTTCTCAAGTACTAAGTAGTTTCCCGCGGGTAGTTCGTTTCAGCCTGAATTTCAGGAGAAAGTTTTAAAAGTGAAATTGTGCGGAACAAGGTAGGATAAGACTTTGCAGAGATTTTAACAATTTCATTCAATGTGAATGAAATTTCTTCCGGCAGGAACATTACCTTGGCCTTACAAAAGCATTCCTGCCGGAAGCGTATGATATACTGCTTTGCTATGCTCTTTTTTTAATCGCTTCCCGGACTGTCTCAGGATCAAGGGGCAAACGACGTATCCGAACGCCCGTGGCGTTGAAAAACGCATTTGCAACAGCCGGAGCGGCAGGGGGTATGCCGGGTTCGCCTATACCTCCTATTGTTTCCGTGCTCTTCACAATGTAGACCTCAATTTCAGGAACCTCACTCATTTTGATAAGCTTATAGTCATCGAAATTGGCTGACTGTGGACCGCCGTTCGCAAACTTGACCTGCTCCTTCAACGCGGTGCTCACACCCATGATCACGGCCCCTTCGATCTGAGCCGCTATGGTGTTCGGATTTATCACTTGACCGCAGTCCACGGCAACAACAACCCTGTCAACTTTTACAGCGCCATTCGCTTCATTCACGGATATCTCCGCGACTTGGGCTACAGAGGTTCCAAAACAAGTATGCTGGGCAATGCCGCGCCCCTTTCCCTTTGGCAGAGGCTTACCCCACCCTGCTTTCTCAGCCACCGTTTCGAGCACCCTCCTGGGACGCATGGTATTCTTCAAAAGCTGCAAACGGAATTCCAGGGGGTCCTTACCTGCTGCATTGGCCAGTTCGTCCACGAAGCACTCGGTAACAAAGGCGTTCGGGCCGTTCTGAACTGAACGCCATGGAGCAACGGGAATGGGTAGATCGGACATCAGGTATTCAATGTAGAGGTTCGGTATCTCATACATTATTCTGTTGTTGTCCGGAGAACCAGGAAAATCTGCGAGGCCCCATAAGCTCATGAAATCGACCCCGTTGATGATGCCTTTAGGGTTGATGGCTTTTAGAAGCGATGGAGTGACGACCTTGTGCGACCAGGCGGTCAGCTTGCCCTGACTGTCGAAGCCGGCTTCGATTTTCTGGCACGTTGCGGCACGATAAAAGTCATTCTTAATATCTTCTTCCCGTGTCCACACCATCTTCACGGGTTTTCCTGACACCTTAGAGGCGATGACTGCCTCCACCACAAAATCGGGGGCAGCCCGCCTGCCAAGACCGCACCCCATCAGCGTGGTGTGTATGTGGACCTTCTCAGGCGGTAACCCGGATACCTGCGAAGCAACGCCCTGCGCATCGGTCTGACCTTGCGTGGGAACCCAGACGTCGCAGCGGTCTTTTTGCACGTAAGCTGTACAGTTCATGGGTTCCATGGTGGCATGAGCAACATAGGGTACAAAATACGTAGCCTCGAACTTCTTTGAAGCATTCCCCAGGGCCTTCTTGACATCCCCTGAATTCGCGGCAACAGCCCCCTGTTTGGCAAGGTCCTCCGTGAATTGCTTTTCTACGGAAGCATTATTCAGGTCGGGATGGGATCCTTTGTCCCACTTCACCTTGAGGGCATCGCGGCCTTTCCATCCCGCATACAGCGATTCCGCGCAGACGGCGATGCCGAAAGGCGTAGGAAAGACGGCCTTTACCCCTTTGACTCCCTCTGCCGCCTTCTGATCATAGGAGGCTGGTTTCGCACCATAAGCCGGCGGACGAGCGATAACACCATAGAGCATACCGGGAACATTCACATCGAGTCCATAAACCCCCGTGCCGGCAACTGCATCTGGTATGTCCAGACGGGGCATGCTCTTCCCTATGTACTTGAACTGACTCTCCTGTTTAAGAGTAGGCTCCTTGGGCAGAGGAACCTGAGACGCTGCCTTGCAAAGCTTTCCATAAGCGAGTTTGCGACCGCTCTTTTTATGCAGACCTTCCATGTCCGGGCAGCAGCCATTATGAGCATCATCCTTCCCGCTGCCCCCGCTTTGCGCATAGGCTCATAAAATCCTCTGACGCTCGCACTCCCCACAGTGAGCTGAGACTTGTAGATGAAGGGATTTTTGAACGCGTCGGCAGCAGGCGCCTGCCGTACACGAATCTTACTCCATTCCGCCTCCAATTCATCTGCCACCATCATGGCCAGGGCAGTTCTGATTCCCTGCCCCATTTCTGAATTAGGTATAGTGATAGTTACCAGGTTGTCTGGCGTGATTTCAAGCCATACATTTGGTGTAAATGCTCCTTTCTTGGCTTCTGCAGCATTCAGGAGTGTATATCCGAAGGGTGTAATGGAAGCCACTATGGTCAATCCTGCTGTAGCCAGAGTGCCTTTCAGAAAATCACGACGTGAAATGGATGATTTCATGATATCTTGCCCTCCTTTCTAACGATTTCCACAGCTTTCTTTATGCCTTTCTTCATCCGCGGATACGATCCACACCTGCAGAGCACATCGTCCATGGCGCGCACGATCTTTTCCGGATTGGGGTTCGGACTCTCCGCAATAAGTGCGGCGACCTGCATCATCACTCCGGGCTGGCAGTAACCGCATTGAGGAACCTGCTCTTGTATCCATGCCCTTATTACTGGATGATTTTTCGAGAGCCCTTCGATGGTAGTAATGTTCTTCCCCTGCACGTCTCCAACCGGGATAGAACAGGATCTCTGCGACTTACCGTCGATATGCACGGTACATGAACCACATTCCCCGATACCACAACCGAACTTGGTCCCCATAAGTTTGAGGTTGTCCCTGATGACCCAAAGGAGTGGTGTGTCTGGAGGTACATCTACAGTGCACTTCTTTCCGTTGACTAAAAAAGAAATCATATTAACCCCCTTTTATTGTTTTTTGTGAAACGCTGCGTTTCGCAATTTTTGTATAGCCCCTAATTTGCCAACTAACTCCAAGTGCCTAAAACATCATTCTGGTTTCACCCAAGTCAAACTGCATATGATCTCTGTAAAGATTTTCTATGGATGTACTAGGTATTTGCGATCCTTGAGACGACGGCATGTCACACATTTTTGATTTTACTGATAACTTTTCCATCACTAAAGGTTTAGGTATGATTACAAAATTGCAACATAAACAAACTGGTCTGGATATCCCACATATGAGCTTTTGATTCCTCCGACTTTACTTTTAATTATACTCTAACTCCACAAATCTGCAACAAGAAATTAAATAAAATCGCTTTATTTCCATATGTAACATATAACACTGCAAACATTAACGAAGAGGAAAAACAACATCATGGATGGGGACTTATGGGGATTGGATAAAGGGGATAAAGGGACGGCTCTTAAAAAAATAAGAAACTTTGACGCTATTTCTCTACGTTATAAATTTTATTTACTTTTTAAAGAATGTCTCGTCCCCCTCTCCCTGCAAAAAACAAGACCTGACCCCCAGTCTTTCAATTTATTTGGATTCCACGCTTCGAATCTATTTTTTGTTTTTTTTAATTTCAAGAACCTGATCAACTTTGTCGATAAATATCTGGTCAAATAGTTTTTTATCTTTACTCCATTTATGAACCTCGCAAAACATTTCATCATCGAGCAGATACTTGAGCATATTCTCATATAACTGCCAATATTCTTTTGCAAATTTATCATCAAGTTTGAAGTGACGTGAGTATAAGGTCACGTATGTCCTACATAAGTGGCCGTAGTATAATTCAAAAAAAATATATTGTTTGAGCATATCATCTGAAGCATTCTGAAGATAGGGATCATCCATTTTATAGTAATTTCTTAATGCACTATCTTTCAGCATAAGCTTGTCAAGTTCATAAAACTCCTTTTCCGACTCTAAGAAAAGAGAGTGCATTTGTATCTGCTTAGTAAGTCGTAATTGTTTCCCAGCAAAATATATTGTATATAAACCAAACATAACAAGAAGTATATTGAATATGCTAAGGATAAAAGTCCATTTATCGAGCGTCAACTTATAAAAATCAAAAAAGGTGTGGTTATATTCTAACCTCCACAATCCTATCGCCCTCTCCTTGGCTTCTCGCTCAAGGTTCTTGAATTTCTCTAAATATTTGGAAGGATACTTTGCTTGTACAAAACCATACCCATATCTAACGACCTCCTCATTTACAGATGTCTTGCTATCCATAGATGATCTGGCGTCTTCTAAATAAACATAGGCAAGCAAATGACCAGAATCGTCCTTTTTCACAGAATCATATTCAAGTCTTACCCTCTTCCCTAAAACCATCTTTTCCAAGAAGCTCAAAGATTCTTTTCCAATGTAATCCAGTGGTTTGATAGGATAACTGGTTTCAGGTGTACCAATACCGATCAGTTTCACCATGATTTGTTTGCCGCTCATTTCGACGATGATTGTATGTCCATCCACAACGCCGATACATTCAAAATAATCAGAAGCAGATACGGTAGCGCTTAGTAATAAAAATACAAAAAAATAAAGACTTGTTCTATGACTCAATTTCATATAATAACACCTGTGTTATTTCTGATCTTAGCATTACAATTCATTTCAACATACCGATATAATTACTCTAAAACAGATGCAACATGAGTTTGCCATGCATATAACGGCGATATATGCACAATTTGCATATGCACTTTAACTAAGTTGACACTTATCTTCATGAAGTTGTTTATTTTTTATCCTTATAATTAAATTTTATCAAATAAATGTCAATATGAATTTGCAAAAGCTCCATTACCAATTGAAAACTACACAAGTTCGGCATATGGTCTTTTGATTTTGATCGTGAATTACGAAACTAAATGTTGGTTTTGTAAAGAGCTCCATGGGTGCAAATAGCAAGACCTGCCCCCAGCTTCTTTCCGAGTGCAGCGCCTTGTTCGCATCATCCTGATAGATATTCGAAAACGACAGACGTCGCTTCATTTTTGATGTATCTGGATCTTACTTTACCCACGTAATAAGCTCTTTGTATGGTTTCCTCGGAGGCGGTCAACACGTCACGAATTTTTGTTAGAGATAGACCGATTAACGATTCAATCAACCAGTGGGGTAAATCAAGAAACTCAACAGATTTATCTAATTGTTCCTGGATTGCTTCGTTAATTACCAAGTCGTTGAAATCATCAAAATTATCAGTCATCGAATTATAAGAATCATGATTTGCTCCATATTCCGTCATTCTCTTTATTGTTGTATTTTTTACAATGTCGCTACCAGTTGCAGAAGGCCTATTTTCAAGAGCTAACAAACAACCTAAATTAACACTATATCTGGCGCCAAGCTCACTTCTTGTCGCTTTCATCGCATCAGAGTGCAAAGTTATAATACCTGTATAACAAAGCAGACCTAATGCTCTCTTTATGCGCTCTGGTGCATCTCTATGAATCCAAAAGAAACATGACGTTTTTTTATCGCCTTTAAGATATGAATCATTTTTTTCTTTAATTTCTGGAAGGGCTATATTTTCAATAAAATTCCTTCCCCAATCAATGAAACCTCTAAACCCAGAGTATTTAACTGCCAATAAAGAGTGTTCCTCCCAAATATCGTTTTTATAGAATTCTTTGATTACTGAATCGACATCCCTAGATGATACCGATAATGCTCTCCCCAATGTTTTTAGTAACAACCTAGGATTTCCATTCGCAGCATAAGCAAGAATTGCAAAATTCTCTCCGTTTTTAGCAATATTGGCCATCTGTGTGCTGTCAGATTGTTTTTCAACGATATTTCTCATTATCTCGACATATCCTGCCGATCTTGGGTTTCTCTCGAGATTGATAAATACAGCATCATGGATCGGCTGGAAGTAATTTCCGAATGAGGTAACACCAGGATAAACCGCAGCATTACAGTTTATATATGGACTATTCAAATCTCGATAGATGCTAAAAAACTGCCTTTGTTGCGCTGGACGAAGGATATGTGCAGCCTCATCAATATAGACATTGATGTTTTCTATTCCAGTTTCCTCGCAAATGTCCTCAATAAAATCCTTAAACTCATCAATTGTAGGTAATTTTGATACATCGATATCATTATTAACACGTGATTCCCAAGAATTTTCGAATTCAACAATAAGCTTGCTTAAATATTTCTCGTCATCCGCCGAGTCCTTAGCTTCAAGTGTCACATTTGGCACGACAATACCTGCTTTTTTTAGACTTCGAACAATAGCTGAACAGAGTCTAGCCAACATCCAATGATAAAACTGAATTTCAGACCCAAGCTGAAGTACGGCCCCTTGTGTAAGTGATATGTAAACGGGAAGAACTCTATTTTGTTCAAACTGATTCTTTAACTCTGCTTCAGCGACACGCATCAGAAATGACTTGCCTACACCTCGACTGCCAACCAAAATCATCGGAGTTTCACTCTTCAAACGATCTACAATTTTTCGATCCTCATTTGTTTCAACAAAATAGTCTAATATTTTAGCCGGCTTTATGTTTTCAGTTCGAATCTTAAAATCAGCCATACATACCCCCTAATTACAGAAAAAGAAGGTTGAACCCTTCTATTCCACAAAGTTCATCTCGCGCCATATCCTCTAACTTATGAATATTCACCCCATCAATATCCTTAGCGAAACGCATAAAAAGCAAAAATAGGGCTACAAATTTACTTGTCTCCATAAACTCTAGCCATTTAGATAACATTTCTAGGTTAAACTCGATTTGACTGGGAATTATTCTTATTTTATCGAAGTTTCCGTGAACAAACTCTGATGACTCTCTATATAATTTAGAAACAATAGCTAAAACATGAGCACCTTCATCATCTATTTCTGGATAAAATGCCCTAATAAAATTTTTTGAAAAAATGCCGTTTTCTTTATCAGTAATTACACCCCAAGAGACATCTCTCAATCCTAATTTCCAATGACGAAGATAAAGTTCATTAGTAGACAGATAAATGAATCTGCACATCTGCTCAATAAAGTATCTATGCGCGGTAAACGCATAACGATATTGACCACAAACTGCAGCTTGAAAACCCAACTGATACTCTTTAATTGCGCTTACCAAGATTGTCGTATCTGTTCGAAATTCAAGCATTGATTGCCAAAGAGTTAAATCTTCAACAAACTGAAATAAGCTTGACAGTAATGATTCATGTTTTGAATCAAAAGAAAGCGCAACTACTTCACTAAATATTGTATTTAGGCTTAGAAAGTATTCTTTGCATACATTCTTCATATCAATGTTTGTATCAACAAGCTAACCATAATAATTACATAATTTTAGGAAACAGAAGGTGGATGTTCGTGAGATATGGACATTTGATACCCCTCCGGCACTGCCTGCTGCCTCCTGTACAGAATCTATTGTGCTCTATATCGTATGAAATTTCAAGAAGAAATTTCTCTCTGGGGGGGCCATCGGGGACGTTGGTAACTTCCGTAACTTTCTTGATTTTCCCGCCCATGAATCCATTCCCCTGCAATTGTGAACAAACTTAAAGAATAAAATCGCCCATCCGATAATCAAATGCCAATTGAAATCCTCACATTTTTGAAAATTGTTCAGGTTGAGGAGGAAAAAAGCAGTGCCTCTGGCAAAAACCACGAAGTGCGACTTTCAGGAAGGAGGCGAGCCATCAATTAGGACTACAATAAAGTAAATATCCCGGATTTATCAACGGGAAAACAGGTTATTTCTCAACAGCCATCTTTCAGCGAGATTTTGTCTCCACAACCTCTGCCTATTGAAGCCTCTTAAAATATTTTTTGAGATCAATCTCTTCCCATTCCGAATACCCTGGTGCCTTAAGCCACATTCTCGTCTCTGCCGGTACAGCCACAACCTGATAGATCGTCCTGACAATTCCTTCGTCCGGAAACGTCGCGCCTCCTTTGGGGATCGTGGTATCGAATATCTGCATCATGGCCTGCGGGGTTATCTTGCCTTTTAATGACTGCCCAAGGCGCAGCAGGTTCTTCCTTCTTGTATTGGTGTATCCTATCCCTTCATTTTTTTTATTGAAGTAGGGCACTTTGTATTTCTTCCATGACGGGTCAATGAAGTCGTTTGTTGCGGAGATGAGGCCCTTGTCCTCCCTTCGTACCGTTCTGAATGTTGCCCATTCATAGATAACACTTTTCTCAGGTGTAGAAACGTTCATGATCAACCCGGCTTGCGGGCGTGTCGTCTGGAAGAACAGGTCCATGTCTTTCATCGATGAGGCGCTGAATAAAGAGGAAAGAAGTACGTTATTGGTGTTTTGTCTGTCCACGAAGACTTTCTTGTCCGATACCTGTCCATTCTGGAGTTCCAGGAATATACCCTTACTGTTAAAGGCGGTCTGGTAAAAGAGCCCACCCACATAATCGATATGAGCAACAGAGTGGCCGTATCCTTCAGGGTTCCATACCAGAACGTTCAGGTATTTTGAATATTTTCCGAGGTTTTTCGTTGGCAGGTCCAGGTTCCGGCCTACCACAAGAGGCCCTCCGCCCGTATAATCCGCCCAGGCTGACAGGCTGCTGCAACCTGCTTCAAGAAGAATCGGAAGAATTGCCGTCATTATCCTTGTTTTTTCGGTATTGAGCCCATTGGTTTCTGCAACACCATCGATAAATTCCTTAAACATTTGGGGCATGGAGGCATAGTATCCGTCGGCAATCTTCTTCAGGTCAGCAGAGGTTGCTTCAGGTCTTTTCAATATGTTCTCGTCAAAAACTTCCCGGTAAAGTGCCTGAATTTGTTCACTCAAAAGATTGCCGTACTGCCTGCCCATTTGCTGAAAATTGCCATGGAGTTCTGCGATATAGAACTTTCCGCGGGGAGATAAATAAAGTTTACCGCCCTCGAATGATTTTACCGGGGGTTGATCAGTTTCATTATTTGCATAGCCGGGTATTATCGAAGCAAGAAACAAGACAACAGCCAAAAAGTATTGTATATAGTTCATGGGTAGCCCTCCTTGATCCGGAATGATCTAAATATTTGGGTAATAATTATATAATTCAAGCGATTTATATTAACATATTGATTTAAAAAGCAATGTTTTATTTAACAATTTCGAATAACTGCAAAGACATTGGCAGCGGGCAATCGATCATCTTGAAGCCCTTTAGTTTTTCGCCGACGGCCGGGCTCATCATGTCGAGATTCGCGGTGATGGCTATGAATATGCCTCTGTCTTTAAAATAAAGGAATTGTGATTTGAATCCGGATATTGAACCGGCCTTTCCCGGAACGGTCTGGCCGTCAGGTGCTATAAGGGTTTCGAGACAATAGCCGTATGTAATGCCAATAGGGCCGGGGATTATATAGTCCCGGCCGTCGTTCAATTTAGTGGTCGCGAACATTTCGTCGATAGATTCTTTTTTAAGGATTTTTCCGGGCCGGAAGGCGTCCTTGAGTTTAAGAATGTCGGTCACCTTCGATACGATGCCGCCGCTTCCAAAGGGGGCGAGAGTGCTGGCGTATTCGGCGTTTTGTGTTTTATTGTCCACGGTCATATATCCCGATGCCCGCTTCGGGACTATGATACGGTTGCTGACGAATATCGTGTGCGTCATTCCGAGAGGACCGGCAATATTTTTCTGAAGAAAATCATTATACGTCATTCCGGATACTTTTTCGACTATTATCGCAAGAAGGATGCATCCGGAGTTGCTGTACTGCGCGTTCGTGCCGGGCTCGAAATCGAGTTTCAGGGGCTTCAATATCGCCACAATCTCCTCGGGTTTCCAGTCCTTCATCTGGTTCGAGCAAAACGGTTCAACGGCGGTTATGGACTTGATCCCGGAAGTATGCTGCATGAGGTTTTTGATTGTTACCTTTTCCCAGGCAACGCAATCAGGGAAATACTTCGTGATTTTATCGTTTACATCGAGTTTCCACTGTTCTTTCAATAACATTATCGCGATGGCGGTATGGGTTTTATAAAGCGAGCCGATCGGGAATATCGTGTCTTTTTCGACAGGAGCGTTGTATTCGATATTTGCTTTTCCGTAGTATTTTTCGATGACTTTGCCGTCCGGCATCGAAATTGCTATAGCCAGGCCGGGTATCTTCATATTATCCATGTATAACGCGGCCATCTCGTCGATCATCTTTCCGGCATCTTTTTTGGAATCTTCAGCTAAAACATGATTGACTGATAAAAGTATGATAAGCAATACGATAATTCCTGAAATAATTTTAAATTTTTTCACTTTAACTGCCTCCTAATATAAAACGCATTGATAAATACGGCATATTATCTTTGAATTTATGCGCCTTGATGACTTAACATGTGCTCACCGCCTCCAACATAGAACCAAATTGTGTTACAATTCACTCAGGATTTCAAGCAAATATTTCTTAACTGTACCGTTGAATATTAGCTAAAGCCCTGGAGCTCAACCAATTTTGTTACCCGGAAAATAGCCGGACAATCTTAATTCATAGCTTCAGACAAAAATCGCGCAGCTTTGTTTGCTTTTCCGGTTCTTCATCAATTTCACAAAATTCACTGTGGGCAGGATATACTTGCCGTGCCTGAAATTTGCTGTGGCCCGGGCTGCACAACTCGCATCTGTGTAAAGTATTTAAATTTATTCCATTTTGTGACATAATATTCGACTATCATGGAAGACGACAAAAAAATATCGGTTAAACAAAAAACGCCTGAGAATCTAATTAGATACAACCCTGATAAGCCTCTCTATGAAAGACGGCATCTGTGCATTTATTTGAGGGAGCTATTGGATGAGGCCGAAAAAGAATCGGAAGAGATAAACCATGAAAAACAGCAGTAGGAGGATATGAATGAAGCAATCTCTTGGTGCAAAAACCGTTGTTTATCCGGCGCCTGTTTTTGTTGTCGGGACTTATGATAAAACAGGAAGGGCAAACGCCATGACTGTTGCCTGGGGAGGTATTTGCTGCTCCGAGCCGCCCTGCGCCGCAATTTCCTTGAGAAAGGCTACCCATACATACGGCAACATTTTGGAACGCAAGGCCTTTACCATCAACATACCTTCCGAGGCCTATGTGAGAGAAGCGGATTACTTCGGTATTGCAACCGGGAAGAAGATTGATAAGCTGTCCGCAGCAGGACTCACCCCTGTTAAGAGCAGTCTTGTAGACGCCCCCTGCATCGAGGAGTTCCCTTTTGTCCTTGAGTGCAAATTAATCCATACAATTGAATTGGGTTTACATACCCAGTTTATCGGGGAAATACTTGATATCAAAGCCGATGAATCAGTCATTGGAAAAGATGGATACATTGATATTGAAAAAGTAAGACCGATTATCTATGCCCCTGAGATGCGCAAGTACTTCGGTATAGGCAGGTATCTTGGAAAGGCATTCTCTATAGGCAAAAAGATGCGTGATTAATGCAGGGTTTTCTTCTGGGACTCAGTAACGGGCTGGTATGTGTTGCCTATTGTGCCCCTGTCCTTGTGCCTTATATGCTGGGGGAAGGCAGGGGGGTGTTTCAAAACATCTTTTTGACCGCACAGTTTCTTACCGGTAGGCTTCTCGGTTATCTTGTTTTCGGTGTAATTGCCTGGGGGATTAATAAAACCGTTATAGAAACGCTCGGTTACAGGGAATTGATTATCGGTGGGGCTTATATTGTCCTGTCTGTATCCCTGATTGTATATAGCTTTTTTAATATAAGGGCATCCTGTGCAGCAGAATATATCAACAGACATTTTTATAAAATAAAGGTCTTGCGGCCGTCACTGCTACCGGTTGTTATGGGATTAGCCACAGGTTTGAATTTCTGCCCGCCCTTTCTCCTTGCCATTACCAATGCCGTAGCTGTGGGGAGTCTCCTTCACAGTCTCCTGTTCTTTTTTATGTTCTTTCTCGGAACCTCCCTGTTTTTTATACCTGCGCCTATTATAGGTGCGCTACGGGGTTTCCCCGTGCTTGGCATTATAGGAAAGATGGCGGCAGGCTTGATAGGTCTCTATTATTTTTATGCTGGTATTTTTTTAATTATTGGTGGTATAAAGAACATATGACAAACAAATTCAATAACGTAGAATCATCTGCGCGTATGAGTGTTACAAAAGCACTGCTGCTTGCCCTTCCTATGATGCTTCTCACCTTCATGATGCTTTCAGCCGGGAAAATACCTGCTGATCCGAAGAGACTCATTGCCCTGGTAATCACCTTTATTTTTGTAAATACAATCTTTTTTCTGATGCTCTACAGAGAAAAAACCGATAAATATCGTGCCGTATTGTTTATTACCTATGCGGTCTGCTTTGTAATTTCCTTTATTTCAGAACTTATCGAGATCCGGGGCAGTATGGCAATATCACAGGAAAACCTGCTCTTATGCAAAACGCCTTTTTGCCATATTGTAATACCCTTGACGATAATCCCCCTGGCATTGTCAAAAACCATCATATTTCCCGGAACAATGATAGGCAGTTTTGCCTCCATTGCAAGCATGCTAATCATCTGGATCGGGGCAACCCTTGCCCTTGGCCGGGGTTTCTGCGGGTGGGGATGCTTTTTCGGCGGACTTGATGACGGCTTTTCAAGGATATTCAGAAAGCCCATTATAAAGCATGTCAACCCTAAATGGCACTACCTCCCCTTTGCGGTGCTCCTTGTGACAGCATTGACCTCTGCCATGCTTCTAACGCCGACATATTGCGAATGGTTGTGCCCTTACAAGACTGTTACGGAATATGTCGAGGTTACCTCAACAAAGATTTTTATACAAACAATAATATTTGTTGCCCTCTTTTTGGGTCTTGTTATTGCATTGCCGATACTGACAAGGAAAAGAACACAGTGCGGTCTTTTTTGTCCCTTCGGTGCCTTTCAGTCCTTTACAAATAAAATTAACCCCTTTGAGATAAGGATCAACCAGGAAGTGTGTGTTAAGTGTAAACGCTGCATCCAGGTCTGCCCTATCTTCTCAATGACCGAAGAGACCATGGAAAAGGGCAAAACCCGTTTTACCTGCATCAAATGCGGGAAATGTGTTGATAACTGCCCTAAAGGGGCGCTTTATTTTCACGTGAAAGGCACATCTTTAACAGGAAGCGCCGCCACTTACCGTCTGCTCTTCCTATACCCAGCCTTTCTCTTCCTCATAACAATAGCAGGCGGCAATATTCAGGACGCGATCATACGGATTATTAAACTTATCACAACAGGAAGCATGATTTTGTGATGAAAGGATGATAAATGGGCAGGCTTAAATCTATTCTCGGATATACAACAGCTATACTCGCCTTCTTTGTTGTCCTTGCCACATTCATGGGTAACAATTACTTCAGCTCAAAGCTTGTCTCAACAACAGGGATTAAGGTTTCTCCACGATTTACCGGCGGAGAGGTTGTAAAGACCGTTGATCATAATACATATAAAACCTTGATCCATCGTCCTGTTTTTGATGGTCTCATGTGGGAACGCAAAGACGGTTTTATCCAGATAAACTGGGAACGTCAAAACGGCTGGCCCCAGATTATTGAAGAAAAAACAGACTATACCGGAGATAATATAGATGATTTTTTTATAAGAATTGAGACAAAAACCTGTAAGGCTACGCTTACATCATATAACCTTTCCGTTGTAGGGGTTGAAAAAACCTATGTTTTAAAATCAGGTTGTGCGGTAAGGGTTCTTCTAAAAAAATAATATATGCATATTTGACAAACCCGTAAAAAAATCAAAACCTTACAAGTTTGTCATCCTAAGTAAAAACAAATAAACTAAAATTATCAGAAATGCTACGGAACAGAAGTTCTCAGGCATGACAAAACAGGCAGTCGTGAAGCTTGTTTGTACCTTATTCCATTTTCAAATCAAAGATGAAATTAAGGCGGCAAGGAAGAGGTGACGGAGGCGTACATAAACAGTACGCCGAGGAGCCGATGACGAAGCCAACGATGATAGCGCTTTGATTTGAAAATGGAATTAATTTACCAGTCTTAACTGGTCTTTTATCCTGTTAAGATCATCTGCATACACTTTTTTCGGCTTAAAAACTGCAAGCTCCTTTTCGTCGTAATTTGCATATGTGACTATGATGATAATATCGCCTTTCCTTGCCTTATGGGCTGCTGCACCATTTAAACAGATCACTCCGGAGTTTTTTTCTCCCTTTATTGCATATGTGGCAAAACGTTCGCCGTTTGTAACATTGTAGATATGTACCTGCTCGTATGGTATGATCTCGGCCGCTTCCATCAGCGTTTCATCAATCGTAATGCTTCCTTCATAATCAAGGTTGCTTTCGGTGACCCTTGCTCTATGGATTTTTGATTTCATCATAGTTTTTAACATGTCAAGCCTCCGTCAAAATAGTGTTGTCAATGAGCCTTGTCTTACCTACACGGCAGGCAATGGCCAGTACTGCTTTATTTTCTATCCGGTCTATTTCAATAAGTGTTTCAGCATCGGATATGGTTACATATTCAATCTGTACACCTTCTTCTGAGCTTAAAATTTGTTTTATCTCCTCTATGAGAACAGAAACATTCCTCTGTCCGGCCTTAAAAAGACCTTCAACCTTTTTCATCGATGCATATATGAGCAATGCCTTTTTCCGTTCAGCAGGGCTTAAGTAAGTGTTTCTCGAACTCATGGCAAGACCGTCCGGTTCTCTGACTGTAGGGTAGGGGACAATCTTCAGATCCATATTGAGATCCCTCACCATCCTCTCGATAACTTTCAACTGCTGGTAGTCTTTCTGTCCGAATACTGCAAAGTGCGGCTTGACGATATTGAAAAGTTTTGCAACAACTGTAGCAACACCGATAAAATGGCCCATCCTTATCTTTCCGCAGAGGTGGTCTTCCAGTTCCCTGACCTGTATATAGGTGGAATACCTCTCAGGATACATCTCCTTTACGTCCGGGAAGAATATGATGTCGGTATGTTCCCGGTCAAGGAGGTCTCTGTCCCGTTCAAAATCTCTCGGATATTTGGCAAGGTCTTCAGATGGCCCGAACTGAGTGGGATTGACAAAGATGCTGGCCACAACAATATCGCTGACCTCCTTTGCCTTCCTTATAAGAGAGAGATGACCTTCATGAAGATAGCCCATAGTGGGCACTAAACCGATTTTTCTATCCTTCCGGAGCTCATCGGCAACTTCCTGCATCTCTTTTACTGTCTCGATAATCCTCATATTAATATCCTGATCATTAACAATTCATAGCAGCAAAAACAAATTCCGCAACTTAATAAATTTCTCAAATCAATGAAAAGAGTGGTCATCATCCGGAAATATGCCCCCTCTTACCTCCTCAATATATTCTTTTATCCCTTTTTCAACTTCTTCTCTCATGTTCAGGTAGCTCTTAACGAATTTTGGTCTGAAATCGCCGAGTATGCCCAGAAGGTCGTGCAAAACAAGCACCTGTCCGTCACAATCCGGGCCGGCGCCTATGCCTATTGTCGGGATGGACAACATCTCTGTAATCTTTTTTGAAATATCTCTCGGTATGCATTCCAGAACAACCGAAAAAGCACCCGCTTCTTCCACAGCCAGCGCGTCGGCGATGATCCTCTCCTCTTCCTTCTGCACCTTGTAGCCGCCCATACGGTGCACAGACTGCGGTGTAAGCCCCACATGCCCCATGACAGGAATATCTATATCAACTATGGCTTTTATGACTTCCTTCATCCCGACGCCGCCCTCCAACTTTACTGCCTCGGCGCCGCTTTCTTTTATCATCCTTCCGGCATTGCGCCTTGCCTGTTCCACGCTTTCCTGGTATGACATAAAAGGCATATCTATGACAACAAGGGCATTTTTCGTGGCCTTTACAACAGGTTTTGTGTGATGAATCATCTCTTCAATTGTTACCGGTATTGTGTTGGGATAACCGAGCATGACTGAGCCAACAGAATCGCCTACGAGGATTATATCAATTCCTGCATTATCCATTATGCTCGCAAAGACATAATCGTAAGCGGTGAGCATGGCAAGTTTGTCCTTGCCCTTTCTCCCTCTTACTACCGGAACAGTCACATTTTCCATTCAGCCTCCTAAATAAAAAAGCCCTCTGAACTCGGTTCAGAAGGCTTAGAATTATTCCATTTCCTTCCGTCTCGGTCCAGGGTCTGGATCCAAGCGGTATGTGACATTATTGAAACAATATTTCAGGGCAATGTCAATATATATTTATAAAAGATAAAAAATGCTGGGGGTTGACGGCTAATTTTCTCTAATGCTTGAACAGCCTCTGGCCGGCAAAAAC
>JAPLKC010000036.1:66715-113354 GCA_026388255.1 Pseudomonadota bacterium
CTCGATCACTTCAAAATCACGTTCAGACCCGCCCGGCTGGACAACCCCGGTAGAACCCTGATTTATTGCAGCATCAACACCGTCCCTGAAGGGGAAAAATCCATCGGATACAACAACGGAACCGATAAGCCCTGCCTTAGCTTCTCTCGTATGCTTCTCTATCTCTATCAGGTCTTCCATTCTCCTCAGACCCTTTTCAGCCTCAAGTTTAAAAACCGCATATGGAACCCCGTACTTCTTAAATACCTCCTTGTCCATAAACTTTGTGTATGCCTTGAAGACGGCAATTTCCACAACGCCTACCCTGTCCTGCTCTCCTGTGCCTATTGCTGCCGTTGCCTCATCTTTTACAAAAAGCGCAGAGTTCGAACTAACCCCCGATTCTACATACCAACCGAAAAGCATATCCTCATATTCCTTTTCAGTCGGCGCCCTTTTGATCTTATAGGTTTCGCCTTTATATACAGCCTCGGCCGGTTTAAGGTCGTTTTTGTCTTTGATTTTAAAAGGCTGTGATTCCTGGACGATAATCCCTCCATCCATCAATGACTTGATATCTATGTGCCTCTTGAACTTATATTCATGGAGTCTGTCAATATCCTTAATCTGGAGTATCCGCAGATTTTTCCACTTCTTTAATATATCAATGGCGCTCCCTTCAAAATCAGGTGCGCAAATCACTTCGAAATAGTAGGGCACCATTGCCTTCGCTGTCTCAATATCAATTGTCTTTGTAGTTACCACGGCGCCGCCGAAAGCAGCAATCCTGTCGCACCAGAATGCCTTCTCGAATGCCTCTGCCGCTGTTGATCCGTAGGCAGCCCCACAGGGGTTATTGTGCTTCATGATTGCGCAGGCGGGTTTTTTATCGAGGAATTTTAAAATATTCAAGCCGTTGTCAACATCGGTAAGGTTGATTTTCCCTGGATGTTTGCCGACCTGAAGCATATCCTGTTCCATGACCTTGCTCGTAAGTCCGCCCAGATAATCAAAGAACCTCACATCTCCGAGCATGATATTACCGTTTGCAAGTTCATACATGGCCGAGGGCTGGTCAGGGTTGTCGCCATATCTCAAACCACGTTCCACGTCGCATTTCTCATCAGCATCATAGATACTCCATATCTTTTTCTTATATGTAAGCACCTGGCCGCCCATATCAATCTTTATCGTATCAGGAAATGCATCCTTTACAACCTTTTTATACATCCCTTTAATGTCTTCCATGAAGCACCTCCCCTTTTTTAATTAAGCATAAAGCATAGAAAATGCAGAATTTTTAAATCATTAATGCTAAATGTTTCATTCTTCAGCAATAAAGTGCCTTATTGCATGATTTTTAACAGCGCCTTAGCCATAGACTCCACATCCAGCCCCTCTATGGCATATGCCTCTTCAGTATCGCCGGATGCCCCATAATGCCTGACCCCAAAGGATTCAAACTTCCCTTTGTATCCGTTCCTTAAAAGATATCCTGTAATTACCGGTGCAATGCCGGTGAATACATTATGGTCTTCATAGGTAAAGATATAGGGCTGTGCAAGTGTTTCTCTCATGGCATTGCTGTCTATCTCATGCACACAGGACATGTTGATCACTTTCAGAACAATACCCTTTTTGGCAAACTCTTCCCTGATCTTTATTGCTTTGACAACCATACCGCCATATGTAATGATTGCACCGTCATGGCCATCCCGTATCGTGTCCATGCTGCCGTAGTTAAAGGTATATTTGTCACCGAAACTTAACTTTCCGTCATCGCCGGAAATTACCGGCCACCTGTTTCTCCCTGTTGCAACAAGAAAGTTGCCCTTTGTTCCGGCAACATACCTGATTACCCTGTCCACCTGATTCGGATCACAGGGGACTATTGTTTTGAAATTGAAAAGGCTCCGTGAAAGGCCCACATAATCAACGCACTGATGCGTCTTGCCGTCTGGTCCCACATCAAGACCGACATGGGTCAGGATAAGCTTAAGGTTCGTATTATTTATATCGTTCAACCTCTCCTGGTTATATGTCTCGTCGATCCCGAAGACGCCGAAATCGGCAAAAAATGTGAGTATTCCTGTAGTCGATAATGCTCCGGCAATAGTTGCAGTATTATGCTCCTGTATACCCCCCTGGAAGAAATAATCGGGGTAGGCACTGTTAAAATCGCCTGTCTTTACCGAACCTGCAAGATCGCAGTCAAATGTGCATATCGTACACCCCTTGCCGATATTCCTGTCGCCGAGGTCTTTTAATGTCTTTCCGAAGGCGGTTCTGTTGTCGATCTTATCCTCTTCGTTGTAGGTAAAGGGACTACCTGTATCAACATCGGGTATCTGAACATCAACGTAAGGCTTCCAGGTCCATTGACCTTTTCTTTTTTCCCGGTAAAATTCGAAATTATCCTCCATTTGCAGTGCCTCAAGGGCGTCTTTATATTCTTTTTCATTCAGAGGATTCCCATGGTATTTTTCTTTATTTTCCATAAAGGGGATGCCGTTGCCCATCACTGTATGTGCCAGTATACATATAGGATTTTCAGAGCTTCTTGCCTTCTTGAGCGCCGTGTATATTTCGTCATAGTCATGTCCGTTTATCTCAACAATATCCCATCCGTCGGACAGATAATTCTCAATGATGTTCTGCGGCATAACATGGTCAATGCTCCCACTTATCTGAAGACGGTTATAATCTATCAGGGCCGTAATATTGGATAACCCGTATTTACTTGCAAATCTCCTTGCCTCACTCAATTGTCCCTTCTGCTGCTCTCCGTCACCCATAAAGACGTACACATGGGTATCTTCCTTTTTTATCTTTGAGGCAATGGCAAAGCCGCACCCGGCAGACAGACCCTGACCAAGATTACCCGTTGACCAGTCAATAAAGGGGATACCCCTCACCACATGTCCCTCAAAAGGGCTCCCGCCTTTCCTGAAAAATGCCGTTACTTCATCTGCAGGCATATGCCCGAGCCTTGCAAGTGCAGCATAAACCCCGGGGGATGTATGGCCGTGGCTTATTACCACCCTGTCTCTGGGTTCCTCGCTCAGTTTTGCATATGAAAAAAGCACAAGGTATGCATCAAGGGAAGAGATGGATCCGCCGGGGTGCCCTGTGCCTGAGAGTCTTGTCATGGTCAGGATATCACCTTTTGCAAGGCGTGATAATGCTTTCAGCTTGATCAATTCTTCATTCGTCAATTTTTCTCTTTCAAACGGCATCATTACTCCTTTATATTGTATTATAATTAAATATCAGTTTTAAGCGGCCAGTCTTAAATCCGCAATGCCTGCCTTTCCCTGTTTTACCTGCAGGCGGGAGGAAGACAGGTACAATCCGGAATCGAAAATTACAGATTATAGTGATCACATTCCTTTTGCAAGAGGCACCTGTCACATTCAGGTTTCTGTGCCCGGCACAGGTATCTCCCGTGTAGTATCAAAAGAAGGGAAAGGTCTATCCATAAGCATTCCGGAGTTGCCTTCTTCAGGTCTTTTTCTATCTTCTCGGGATCGCTGCTGCCTGTAATTCCGATCCGCCCCGATACCCTGACAACATGAGTGTCTACAATAACTGCCGGTGTCTTGTAGGCAAGGCCTACAATCATATTTGCAGATTTTCTGCCGATACCTTTTATTGTGGCAAAGGCATCAATATCCTCAGGTATGTGTCCCTTAAACCTCTCGGATATTTCACGGGCAATGTTTTTCAGGTTCTTTGCCTTGTTTTTATAAAAGCCTGTCGGTCTTATATCTTCTTCGAGTATCTCAAGGGGGGCGTCTATATAATCCTGGAGGGACCTGTATTTTTTAAAAAGGGATACGGTAACCCTGTTAACCCTTTCATCGGTGCATTGTGCGGAAAGCACCGTAGCAACAGCAAGCTCCAGGGCGTTTCCGTATGTCAGTTCACATCTGGGCTCGCCATGCATATCCCTCAACTTACTTAATATTAATTCGATATTTTTCATTGTAAAACTGCTGAATGTATCATTTATATACCACTTATACGATAGTGTATTCAACGGGAAAAAAGGGATAGGCAGGTATCCGGTTGCGTATTACATATCGATGTCATAATAAAAGCGATAAGGCAGGCAAGACAATATATGACTATATATCGAGCATTTCCCGTAATGTCTGAAGCAGTTTGCCTGGCGATAAAGGCTTGGAGATAAAGTGAAATTCTTTATCCCTGAGGCCTTTATTTAGAACAATATCTCTGAGCACGGTGATGATAATTATTTAACCTCATTATAGCCCACTCTCTTTGTTGATAAATCGGACATGTATCACCTAATCGAATTCTTTTAAAAAATTTCCATCATTTTCATGTAACAGATTCTACTTATTTTGTGAGAAAAATGATAGTATCTCGGGGATTGACATGATACGTAAAAATCCCGAAACACCTCGCCTGAACAGCACCGAATCATCTATCTTCCGGTTAGCCAAGCCCTATCTGCAGGCAAGAAACAACGAACTTCATGCGCGGAATGCGATAGAGTTCGCTTTCAGGTTGCTCACAATCTACAAAGCTGACAGGTATGTGATCATCCCGGCCATGATTCTGCACGATGTAGGGTGGAGTGTGGTACCCGAAGAGATTATTAAGAAGACATGCCGCCCTCATCCGGACAAAAACCTACTCAGGATTCATGAAGGAGAAAGTTTGAAGATTGCTCGTGATATCCTGAAGAAGGTTGGCTATGATACGGCCAGAACGGCTGAGATACTTGAGATTATAGATGGCCATGACTCAAGGCGTGGAGCCCTCTCAATCAATGATCAGATCGTGCAGGATTCGGACAAGCTGACCCGTTATGCAGGGAACTTCCTGTTTTTGGTCCGGCAGTTACCTATGACAACTGTGGAATTTGCCATATCGCTTGAACAGCTTATCGACCAATGGTTCTTCCTCCCGGATTCCAAAGAAATGGCGAGAGCAGAACTTGTCCAGCGTCGTATAGAAATAGATAGTTAGTATTGCTCAAAAAAACATTTTAAAACAATCCATTACCAAATTGTTTTAAAAAATGATTTTTTTACTATATAATAAATAGTATGAATATACTCTTGGTAGAGGACGAAGAAAAGGTAGCAAGCTTTATAAGCAAAGGCTTGGAGGAAGAGGGATACAACGTAGAAATTGCTTACAACGGCAGAACAGGACTGGAATTTTTAAGAGATTGCAGCTACGATATTGTTCTTCTTGACCTCATGATACCGGAAATAGACGGGCTTGAACTTCTAAGCAATATAAGGGCATGGGGTATCGATACCCCTGTACTGATAATTACAGCAAAAACCTCAAAAGAAGACGTTATAAAAGGGCTTGATGCTGGCAGCGATGATTATCTCACAAAACCCTTTTCCTTTGAAGAACTCCTTGCAAGGATAAGGGCGTTATTGAGAAGAAGCAAAAAGGCAGATGCCCATATCCTTGAGTATAAAGACCTGGTTTTAAACCCCTATAACAGAAAAATGAATATAGCATCGAAAGAGGCAGAGTTGACTGAAAAAGAGTATTTGATATTGGAATTTATGTTGAAAAACAAGGAAAAACCCTTAAACAGAAAAGAAATTGCAGAATACGCATGGCAAAATGCAAACGATTCAACTAATATCGTGGATGTTTATGTCAACTTTCTCAGAAAAAAAATGGAATCTTTATCTTCGAAGAAATATATTCACACCGTTAGAGGCACTGGTTATATACTGAAAGAAGAAAATGAAAAAGATTAATTTACCTATAAAATGGAGGCTCACATTATGGTATGGGTTGATCCTTACCTTGATCCTTTTAGTTTTTTCAAGCGGAGTATATATATATTTCAGAAACAGCCTCCAAAAAAGTATAGACGCAAAGATTAAATCTATCGGCGAAATATTGTCGTCCTCCATGACGGGAAGCCATAACACAAGCATATTCGGAAACTTTGAAAGATACCTTGAAAATGTCCTTGGTAAAAAGCCAAAAGGTAAATTTATTCAGATAATGGATACCTCAGGAAAAATCGGGGCAAAGATGAACGATATTGAAACCGAAATCCTGCCGTCGAACTTTAAAACACTTGAAAAGGTGCTCAACGGAGAAGTTGTCTATGAAACAATAGAACGGGTAAATCTGAGGTTGAGGATGGTTACAATCCCCATAATAGAGAATAAAGAAAACAAGAAGGTAACAAGTATCGTCCAGGTAGGCACATCCTTAGAAGATTTCGACGAAACCATGAAAAAACTTCTTATCATTATGATAATCAGTATCCCCACATCTATAGGCGTTAGCATAGTAGGCGGCTATTTTTTAGCAAAGAAGGCGTTTCGACCTGTCGATCAGATAAGAAAGGCTGCTGTGAAGATTACATTGAGTAACCTCGGCGAGAAAATTGATATTGGAGGCAGAAGGGATGAGCTTGGCAGGCTTGCACGTACCTTCAATGAAATGATCAGCAGGTTGCGGGACTCATTCCTGAGGATAAATCAGTTTAGTATTGATGTTTCGCACGAACTTAAAACCCCTCTAACAATATTAAAGGGACAGACGGAGGTTGCATTAAGAAAAGACAGGGACAATGATGATTATATAAGCATACTAAAGAGTAACCTTGAAGAGATTAACAGAATGGCAGAGATCATAGACGACCTGCTGCTGCTTTCTAAGGCTGACACAAAAGAGGTAAGGCTGAGCGTTGAAGATGTTTCGCTTAGAGACCTTATTGCCGATGTTTGTATGAATGTTAAAATTTTTGCGGACAACAAAGGAATAGGGTTAATGATTAAAGAGTTGGAAGATATTAAAATAAAGGGTGATGAGCTGAAACTCAGGAGGATGTTCCTGAATATTGTAGAAAATGGTATTAAATATACCCCACCGGGAGGAGAGGTGGAGATATCCTCCTTTATCAATAATGGCTATGTTCAGATTGATATAAAAGATAACGGCGTGGGCATAGCGGACGATGATATCAAGTTTGTCTTTGACAGATTCTACAGAGGAGACAAATCAAGAAAACGCGAGAGCGGCAGCGGTCTTGGGCTGTCAATAAGCAAATGGATTGCCGAAGTGCATAAAGGTACAATAGAAGTAAAGAGCCGGTTGTCAGAAGGCAGCTTGTTCTCGATAAAATTACCTGTATAAATGAGGAGTTTATATGAGAAACAGAAGATGGTATTCGGTTATTATTTTACTGGTCATAGTGTTGTCAGGATTGGTGTATGTAAGGAGTAAGGTCTTTACCAGGGAATCCTGGTTTGATGCAACAAATGTGAATGTAAAGAAGGTAAACTTTGATAAAGGTCTGCCGAGTTTAAGCGAGCTTGTAAAGAATGTAAAGCCTTCTGTGGTGAATATCAGCACAACAACCGTTTTCAAAGGACCTGATGTGCAGGAGCGGTTTTTCGGCCAGCAAAATCCGTTCAAGGATTTTTTTGGAAACGATTTTTTTGAGAAATTTTTTGGTGATGCACCAAGAAGGGAATTTAAGCACAGAAGCCTTGGTTCAGGCTTTATAATCGACAGAGATGGGTATATTCTGACCAACAACCATGTTGTGGAAAAGGCTGTAAGCATAAAAGTAAAACTTTCCGATGAGAAGGAGTATGATGCCAAAGTGATAGGGAAAGATGCCAAGACCGATATTGCTTTGATCAAGATAGATACAAAACACAATCTTCCTGTTGCTGCCTTCGGTGACTCCGAAAAGCTGGAGGTTGGCGATTGGGTTATTGCCATAGGCAACCCCTTTGGCCTTGAGCAGACCGTTACTGCAGGCATTGTCAGCGCAAAGGGCAGGGTTATCGGGGCCGGTCCATACGATGATTTTATCCAGACCGATGCATCAATTAATCCGGGTAACAGCGGCGGCCCTCTGTTTAATTTAAAAGGCGAGGTTGTTGGCATAAATACTGCGATTGTTTCGGGAGGACAGGGAATAGGCTTTGCAATCCCGATAAATGTTGCCAAAGAAATGCTTTCTCAATTGAAGTCAAAGGGAAAGGTGACAAGGGGGTGGCTTGGTGTAGTAATACAGAAGATAACCCCCGAGATCGCCAAGGGCTTTGGCTTGAAAGAATCTGAAGGAGCGCTTGTGTCGGATGTAATGGAGCAGAGTCCTGCTGAAAAGGCAGGGATTAAAAGAGGAGACATTATAATATCTTTTAACGGGAAAAAGATAAAGGACATGGACATGCTTCCAAGACTGGTGGGAGGGACAGAAATCGGTAAACAGGCCAAGGTCGGTATTATCAGGGATGGGAAGAATCTTGAAGTAAATGTTGTGATAGATGAATTGAAAGAGGAAAGCGCTCAGGCATCAAAGAAACCCGAAGTAGAAAAGGATTTTGGGCTTGTTGTGCAGAATATTACACCTGAGATTGCAAAGCATCTGAACATAAAAGATAAAAAAGGTGTGATCGTAACGGATGTTCAACCTGGTAGCCCTGCACAGAATGTAGATATACGCTCCGGAGATATCATAAAGGAGATTAACAGAAAGCCTGTACGGCATATCACTGATTTCAAGGATGCCATGAAGAGGGGCAATGTTAAGGAAGGCATAGTGTTGCTGGTAAAGAGAGAAAATATGACGTTCTATATTGTGTTAAGAGAGGAATAATTACGTTTCACAGTTCACTGTTTGTATGAATTGGGGATTAGGCTAATAAAAAGGTTTTAGCTTTTTTCATCTTATATTTCTAATCTGCGGACCGATAACAGTGAACTGTGAACAATTTTCTTTTCATAATATTTTATTTGAGGTAATATAGGGATCATGGCAGTTTACGAATGGCAGGGCAAAACATTAAAAGGGGAGAAAAAATCAGGGGTTACAAGGGCTGATTCCGAGGCTTCCCTCAGAGCTGTTCTGAGAAGAGACGGTATTATTGTCATAAAATCAACTGAAAAAAAAGATGTCGCAAAAAAGGAATCATTTAACCCGAAGAAAAAAATTGACCAGATAAGTGTTGTGATTTTTACAAGACAGCTTTCAACAATGATTTCATCGGGTCTTCCTCTTGTTCAATCCCTTGAAATACTATCCAGCCAGATTGAGGATAAGAACTTACGGGGCATTGTCCGGGAGATAAAAGAGAAGATAGAAGGTGGATCAAGGTTCGCTGATAGCCTTAAGGATTACCCCGGGTGCTTCGATCCTTTGTATGTAAACCTTGTTGTTGCAGGAGAAGAGGGCGGCCTGCTTGATACGGTACTGTCAAGGCTTTCGGTTTATATGGAAAAATCCATGAAACTGAAAAAGAAGGTAAAATCTGCAATGATTTACCCTATCAGCATTATCATTGTTGCAATTGCCGTGGTAATGGTGCTCTTGATCTTTGTAATACCCGTTTTTGAAACTATGTTCAAGGACATGGGGGCTTCCCTTCCGGCCCCAACCCAGATAGTCGTCAATCTGAGTAGATTTGTAAAATCGAGCATACATTTGATGATAGGCGCGCTTGTATTATTTATTTTCCTTTTCAAGAAATACTACAAAACCGAAGGTGGAAAGCGTAAGATAGACGGCCTCGTCCTGAAGCTCCCGATCTTCGGCATCCTTACAATTAAGGCATCGGTTGCGAGGGTAACAAGGACGCTTGCTACACTGTTATCAAGTGGCGTCGCCATCCTTGAAGCCCTTACGATTGTGGCAAAGGTCGCCGGCAATAAGGTTGTTGAAGAGGCGTTGGTTGTTGCACGGGCACGCATCAGTGAAGGCAGGAGTATGTCTGAGCCTCTTGAAGAGAGCGGGGTTTTTCCCCCAATGGTGGTTCAAATGATCCAGGTTGGCGAATCCACGGGCGCATTGGACAGCATGCTGAATAAGATTGCAGATTTTTATGAAGAAGATGTTGATAACCTTGTAACAAACCTGACGGCAATGATGGAGCCCATGATCATGATGTTCCTTGGTGTTATATTGGGCGGCCTGGTTGTTGCCATGTACCTGCCCATATTCAAACTCGGAGAGACGGTAGGATAGCGGTTTCACTTGTAGTTTTTTCTTTCCCCGAAGCTTACGCTAATATTTCATCTATGCTTTTTTTCCACCCGGAAATTGACGACAGTGCCCTCTCGATTATCTTTTCTTTTTCTTTTTTATTGTAACCCTTAACAAGCCCAAAATTAACGTTCATGGGCTGGAAGTATTTTGTGGGCGTAGTAATATAGTTTGCCAGGGCACCTGTACAGGTCTCTTCCGGTGGCAGAACGAATGCTTTGCTCTTAAGGAAAGCAAGCGCAGATATACCGGCAACAATACCCATGGCTGCCGATTCTACATATCCTTCCACCCCTGTTATCTGCCCTGCAAAGAAGACCTGTTCGTTATTTTTTAGGCTGAGATTTTTGTTAAGGACGGCCGGAGAGTTAATGTATGTGTTCCTGTGGATACTCCCATGTCTTAATAATACGGCATGTCTTAGCGCAGGAATAAGCCTGAAGACCCTTTCCTGCTCCGGATATGTGAGTTTAGTCTGAAAACCCACCATATTGTACATGGCACCTGATACGTTTTCCTTCCTCAACTGTATGACTGCGAAAGGTCTCTTATTTGTCCGTTTATCGATAATGCCAACGGGTTTTGCCGGACCATAGAGGAGAGTCTGTTTACCCCTTCCGGCCATCACCTCAACAGGCAGACATCCTTCAAAATAGGGGGTTTTTTCAAATTCACGCAAATCCACCTTCTCTGCCTTAAGGAGTTCCTCATAAAATATATTATATTCTTCCTCGGTAAGGGGGCAATTCAGATAATCTCCTGAATCCTCCATATAGCGTGAACCGAAAAACGCATTTTCCATATCTATTGTTTCTTTGTCTATGATAGGAGATATGGCATCGAAAAAGGACAGATTTTCAATCCCTGTGGTTTCACGGATTTTTTCTGCGAGGACGTTGCTGGTAAGGGGCCCTGTGGCAATAATTACCAGGCCGGGCGGTATGTCCCGTATTTCCTTGCGCACAACCTCTATGAGAGGATGAGTTTCAAGGCTATCTGTAATTATCTTTGAAAACCTTTCCCGGTCAACAACAAGGGCTTTCCCCCCGGGTATCGATGTTTCATCGGCAGCTTGAATAATGAGTGAGTCGAGGCGCCTCAGTTCTTCCTTCAAAAGCCCGTGAGCGTTTGTCAACTCCTTTGATTTTAAAGAATTGCTACATACAAGTTCTGAAAGATTTGCTGTTTTGTGTGCTGGTGTGAAGACGTGGGGCCTCATCTCGAAAAGTGTAACCTTCCGGCCCCTTCGGGCAATCTGGTAAGCTGCCTCCGCACCGGCAAGCCCGCCGCCGACTACTTTTATTGCCCCTCGGGCCTCATGCTCCGAAGCTTGCTTCGAAAAGTTAATCTGTTCAGAATTACTTGTTGATGATACCCCGAAGCTCGCCTCGGGGTGATTCACTTCCATCCGCAATACTTACGGAGGCAAAAAGGTTTTTTTCTATAACTGAATATAGTCGGTGCGGAACAGACCGGACATGTACCGTCTATCGGTTCTGCATTTGTGGCAAATGTGCATTCAGGGTAACGGGAGCAGCTAATGAATCTCTTTTTCATTTTGGAGACCTTCTCTACAAGCTTTCCTGTACACCCTTCCTGTGGGCATAAAAATCCAAGGGTGTATGCCTCTGTATATTTACATTCAGGGTAGTTACTGCATGCCAGAAATCTTCCGAATTTTCCTCGCTTTTCAATAAGATTCCCGACGCATTGCGGGCATTTCCCCTTTATTTCACTTTCAACAATCTTTATCGCACCTGTTTCATCAGCCTGTGCGTTTTTTTTGTTTTTACAAGCCGGCCTTCCGCTGCATACGAGGTATTCGCCGTTTTTACCCCACCGGAGGAGCATCTTTTCCCCGCATTTTTCACAGATAATCTCTGTAACGGTTTCTTCTTTTTTCAGGCTCTTCATGCCTTCCTTAGCTGTGGACAGTTCACCTTCAAAGGAACGGTAAAATATTTCAAGCGATTTAACCCAATTCTTTTTGCCGCCCTCTATAAGATCAAGCCGCTCTTCCATATTTGCTGTAAAGCCGATATCAACAATAGACGGAAAAAACTCCTTTAATAACTTATTTACAGTCCTGCCGAGGGAAGTAGGAAGGAGCCTCCCCTTATCCTTTTTAACGTAGCTTCTATCTTCTATGGTGCTTACAATAGTTGCGTATGTAGACGGTCTGCCAATACCCTTTGCTTCGAGCATCTTTATGAGAGATGCCTCGGAATATCTTGGAGGCGGGCTTGTAAATCGCTGATCCAAAAAGATTTCTATAAGGGATGCACGCTCCCCTTCTTTCATTGCAGGCAGTTTAGAGCCTTTCTCTTCTGCTTCATCCTGCTCCTCGTATATTTTTGTAAATCCGTCAAATAAAACCTCAGAACCCCTTGCAACAAAAACATATTCATCCGAGGAAACCTCTGCAATCTTTGCTTTAAACCTTTCCTGCGCCATCTGCGAGGCAATGAACCGTTTCCATATCAATTCGTACAACAGGAAGAGGTCTTTATCGAGATAGGGTTTTATCTTATCAGGTGTCAGGGAGGGATCGGCAGGCCTTATTGCCTCATGCGCATCCTGGGCAGTCTTTTTATTCTTGAAAAAGTTCGGTATTTTAGGGAGATAAGGCTTTCCATATGTCTCATCAATATATTGTCTTGCCGTAGCTATTGCCTCGGCGGATACCCTGACAGAGTCTGTTCTCATGTAGGTAATAAGCCCTGTAGCCTCTTCTTCTCCGATATCTACACCCTCATAAAGTTTCTGGGCAAGGAGCATCGTTCTTTTCGGCGAAAACCGGAACCTCCGTGATGCCTCCTGCTGAAGCCTGCTCGTGATAAATGCGGGCTGGGGCGATATATGCCTGTCTTTTACCTCTATCTTCGATATATTGAATGCCTTGCCCTTTACCCCGGATTTGATTTTTTGAGCCTCTTCCTTTGAGGTGACCTTAATCTTTTCCTTTCCTTTTCGTTCAAATGTTGCCTTAAATCTTTCTCCCGATGGAAGCTCAAAATCGGCGTCAACAATCCAGTATTCCTCTTTTATAAAGCCATCGATTTCTTCTTCCCTGTCACAGACAATCCTCAAAGCGACCGATTGAACCCTGCCTGCGGAAAGCCCGTAGCTTACCTTTTCCCATAATATCGGGCTGATTTTATACCCTACGAGTCTGTCAAGGATTCTTCTGGCCTTTTGTGCATTGTATTTTGATTCATCGAGTTTTACCGGGTTTTTCAATGCATCAAGCACGCCTTTTTTTGTAATTTCGTGGAATAATACCCTCTCGACCTCTTTTTTGCCGCCTATTACCTCGGCTACGTGAAAGGCGATGGCTTCTCCTTCTCTATCCGGGTCAGAGCCGATATATATCTTTTGGGCATCTTTCCCTGCCTTTCTCAGTTCCTCCACAACCTTAGCTTTACCTTTAAGTATCAGAAAGTGTGGTGCAAAACCCTTCTCAACATCAACACCTATTTTGCTTTTCGGGAGATCTTTAATATGACCGAAAGTTGCCTTTATGGTAAAATCCTTGCCGAGGAATTTTGAAAGCGTTTTCATCTTAGTCGGTGATTCAACTACCAAAAGCGATTTATTACCCATTGTAACTCCTTAAGTTCAAGCTTTCAGATTACTGACTGCAAGAAGACAAAAAAACATACTTCAATCCGACCCCTGTAATTTCCGGAAAAGAAAGAGCGATCTGAAAGCTGCCTTCTATTTTCTGATATAATACCCTCCGGGAAATCCCCGGACTATTTCTTTCATCTCAAGCCTTGTAAGTATCGCCATTACATACTTTGCCTGCATTCCGGTTTTATCTATCAGCCCATCTACGTGTATCCTCTCGTGGCCTATATATGAATACACATAATCTTCGTCTTTGTCCATTTCAATCTTCTGCTGCTTTTTCAAAGTGAGATGAGGAAAGGAGGTTGCAAGGATGTCTTCGATACCGTCAACAAGTTTTGCCCCCTGTTTAATGAGTGCGTTTGCCCCTTTGTGCTCGTCACCGAAGATGCTTCCCGGAATTGCCATGACATCCCGGGCATATTCAAGACCAAGGCGGGCGGTAATCAAAGAGCCGCTCTTTCCGGACGCCTCTATAACGAGTACGCCCTTTGACAGACCGGCTATGATACGATTTCTCTCGGGAAAGTGGTAATTAAGGGGCGGATCCCCGGGGCTGTATTCGGTGAGCAGCAAGCCTTCTTCTCCGATCTTTTCAAAGAGCCGGATGTTTTCCGCCGGATAACAGATATCGATACCGCACCCAAGGACTGCAACCGTTTTACCTGTTTCAGGTAAAGCCCCTTTATGGGCAGCGGCGTCAATACCCCTTGCAAGACCGCTTATAACAGTTATCCCCAGAGATGAGAGGGTATTTGCAATCTTTTCAGCAAGAGCGATGCCTTCGAATGTCGCCTTTCTTGAACCTACTATAGCAAGCGTATTGCTGCCGGTTTTCAAGGAACCTTTTTTATACAGCACAACAGGGGGGTCAGGGATATACCCCAAAAGCTCCGGATATTCTTTATCCCTGATAGTGATTATATCTGTACCTGATTTTGTCAGTTTTTCCGTTGCCTTCTCAATATCCTTCCAATCCTTGAAAGCGCTTATCTGCGCTTTTAGGGATTCATCGTATATCTTTATTTTTCCTTCAAATAAAGCAGCAAGGCTGTCGTTTGTTTCGACAATCTCTTTCTTTTTTATGCGGTCTATGCCCTTTAGTTTCGATAAAGCAATGATTGCTGTCAGTTCATCCATAGCGCAATACCGAGCCTGTTTATGGTCTCTTCCTTTACGTGCCCTGTCTCATCCCACCCCCGAAGCACAAAATATGTTTTCAGCATCTCTTCTATCTTGTTATGATCGAGAGGCAGGCGCTCTCCTTTAGCATAATCTTCCGATTCTTTATAAAATCTCGCCGGATAAAGATATTCCTGGAATGTAAGTCCCCTGTCAAGGTTGAAGAGGTGAGCCATGTTGATAATCCGTTCTGCAGCAAAAAGGAGCTCATTCTCATCCATTTCATATCCGTAGACTGCACGAAAGGCTTCGCTCATAAGGGATGGGCCTATTGTCCGTAAAACAGGTGGCCTTATGCACAAGCCGAAGGAATTAAGCAGTGTAATGTATTCTTCGGAGTATTTGGTCATCGCAGGGATAGCAACTTTTGAGGGGGGTATACCCAGAATACTGTCTTTCAATGCCTGTGGCATGTCAACAAGTTCAAGCTCAGCAGGCGTTAATGCAAGGGGCTCGTATTCGTAACTCCTCTCAAAGTCTTTCAGGTCATCAACAGGAGTTCTGATACGGAGATGATCCCCTCCACGCGTGTTAATAAGTACACCCAGCATCCATGTGTCAAACCTCCCCCTTGGGTCGCGTACCGGCATTTCAAGACCTTTAATCTCGCAGGCAAAGGATTCGGAGCCCTTAAAATGTTCCGCTGCGTACTTTATGCCCTGTCCGAACAGTCTCCCTATGCCTTCTCTTCTGCCTATCATGGAAATCAATTTATAAATGCTTTTGAAATCCCCGAATGCGGGGCTGAATCCTATATCAATCTCTTTCAGGAAACCCTTTTCAAAAAGTTCCGTGATATAGGCAATTGTTGCGCTTGTGGATATGACATCCATACCGAGCCTGTTGCAAAGTTCTACGCATTGGAATATCTCAGGGATATTTTCAAGATCGAGTTTCGCTCCGAATTCAAGAGTAAAGGTTACCTCGAGCCCGCATGTCTCATATCCGGCATGCTCTCCGTCTTTTACTTTTGACCAGTGCAAACAGCCTATCGGGCATGATACGCAGGCAAGCGTCCGTTCCTTATACTTTTCTTCAAAGAATCTTCGGCCCCGTGTTGCTTCCCAGTTGTCAAAAGAACCTTGTCTGAAGTTTCGTCCGGGCAGTATACCCAGCTTGTTGTATACATCGGAGACTACCATTGAGCCATACCGTCTTGTATAGCCGAAGGAGTCCGAGGATAAGATGCGCTCCCTGAATTTCTTTGATACTGCACGGAGGAGCTTTTTATCCCTGATCTGTATTTCCCCCTTGCCGATAAAACAGAGCGCTTTAAGCTTTTTACTGCCCATGATTGCACCAAGGCCTGTACGACCAAAAGAATGGTGGTAATCCCCCTGAATAGAGGCAAACTGTACACCTGCCTCGCCTGCCTGTCCGATGCTTAATACCTCTGCGTCCTTACCTTCCAATTTTTTTAATATATGTACCGTTTCAAAGGTATCGTGTCCCCATATGTTTGATGCATCCTTTAATGTTACGCCTTTTTCGTCAATCAAGGCATAAACAGGGCTTTCCGATTTGCCCTTTATCCAGATGGAGTCGATATTACAGAGTTTTATTGCAAGACCTGCCTTGCCTCCTGAGTTTGAGGTCCCGAAATATCCTGTAGGCGAGAGTGCAGTTGCCTCGCACCGTGATGTGGTAGGTATATTCGTACCTACCAAGGCGCCACTTGTAAAAAACAGGCTGTTTTTTGCATCAAAAGGCGCAATAGTTCTGTCAGTATGTTTGTACAGGAGGGCTGTGTTAAGCCCCACCCCTCCGATATATAAGGGTCTTAAACTCTCGTCTTCCAGATATGCATGTTCCCTTTTCTCAAGGTCAATTACGAGAATTCTCATCTTCCCACCTCAGCGCTTTATAGGCACACACTGTTATGCATTCCCCGCAGGACTTACAATCCTCGCCGACAGATATGGTAAAACTTTGCTTTTCATCATTTTTATCCAGTTTTATGAATGACTTTTCAGGGTTAATAACATTGAAATTAAACAACGAGCAGGCAAGCACACATGACATACAGCCCGAACATTGCTCATGGTTTTTCAATATCTTTTTTTTCGCCATATTTAAACCTCTCAAGGCAGTATGAAATCATATAGGAGAGTTCTTTCAAAAACATATCCCGTGACATCGGCTCTTTCCACCATTTATCTTTTTTAAAATATGACATATTCACAGGTTTAATAAGATATACTACCTGCGCACTGTCTTTTGACAAGCCGTAAAACAGGTGAAATCTCCTTGAGGCATATTCAGGTACAAGAATGATAACCTTTTTTGCCCCGATTTTCGAAAAGGCTTCCTGTATTTTTTTTACTTTTACGCTGCCTTCACCTTCAATTTCAAGCTTTTTTAGTACGCCCTCCTTGATGCCCCGTGTATGCGCTGTTTTGGCAACAATATCCAGGAGGCTTATACCCAGTATTTTATCATCTTCAATCCATATGGTTTTGCCGTTTCCGGCCCAGTATTCTCTGAAGGCCTCTGTATACAACTCTCCGTTTTTATCTTCGAAAAACCTGGGGACAAATATTGCATCCGAAGGAAAGACTTTATCTTCGTATCTAAGCTGACTGCCGATAGTTTTCAATGAGAAGGGATGGATAAGGATTCCCGTAATGATCATGCAAGCGACCAGGATAAATATGAGACAGCCACATCCCGCCTTTCCTTTGTTATTCATTGTTCCCCCTTATTATTTACATTTGTTAAAATATTCATAAAGGATGACTGATAGAATGACAAGAGGCGTTGTTTCAGTTCTGAATATATTTTCACCAAGCGTGCACGATGTGAAGCCGTTTTCCCTCAGCCATTCAATTTCCAGATCGTCTATACCGCCTTCAGGGCCTATAACCACGCATATCTCCCCTTCTTTACGGTTTGACATAACATCATTGAATGAGATCTCCCTTTCTTGCTCGTAAAAGGCCCACCGGTTCGGAATGTCTTCCGTATAGGGGAGTATCCCTCTAAGGGGAGTAGGTTCAACCACCTCAGGTATAGTAAACCTGCCTGACTGACGGGATGCTTCTATGGCAATCCGTTTCCAACGGTCATATTTCCCCTTTTCCTTGTCCTCAAATTTAATTAAAGTCCTCTTGAAAATTGTAGGCAGTATCCTCTCCACACGGAGTTCCGTTGCCTTCTCGACGAGCCAGTCCATTCGCGGCCCTTTTATCGGGCTTACACAAAGAGTTACCTTGGGCCTTTTTTCTTCAGGGTGATGCACGACATCCATTACCCGGAGATACAGCTCTTTACCTTTTATGCTGTTGATTGTACATCTGTAAAGGTAGCCCTTTCCGTCAATCAGGTCTATCCTGTCGCCGATTGTTTTTCTCAGAACATTGATAATGTATTTATACATAGGGCCTGTAAGTAGCGCCATCTCGTTCTTTATCTTCAGCTTGTCTACAAAAACTCTTCTTATTTCCATATATTACCTTTCGGGAAGCTTATAGAATCTTGATCCGTACAGCTTGTGGTATTCTGTCCACTTTTCGTCTGCCATATTTTCTTTCATGTGCTCCTTTACGCCCATAACCTTGGCGTCGAGATCATCGAGATAGTGTATGATGAGGGCTTCTATGGACATAGGTTTTTTAGGAGAACCCCACTCTTCAACACCATGGTGGCTTATAATGATGTGGGCAAGCATATCCGATGTATGCTCCGGAAATCCCTTTACCTCTTTTGCCAGCTCTTCAAACATTAAGGTGCCGAGTGCTATGTGCCCCATGAGCCTTCCTCTGTCCGAATAATTAAAACCGCCTTTCACGCAATACTCTTCAACTTTTCCAATATCGTGCAAAAGACTTCCTGCAATAATGATATCTTTATCCGCACCCGTTATATCGGCCACATACCTGCCCATATATGCCACCGTAAGGGAGTGCTCAAGGAGTCCACCCAGATAGACATGGTGTACCCCTATTGAAGCTGGAAATAAAAAGAATTTTTCCAGGATATCGTTCCTTTTAATAAGGGCAGAGAAGACAGAAGCTACATGGAGTTCCTCAATTTCGTTCAGGAGCTGAAAAAAATTCTTTTTTAAATTGTCAATCCCTGGTTCGGCTTCCGGGAAGAATGTTCTCATGTCTTCCAGACAGACCTCATCGTCGAACTTCCTTATGTCAGTTACAGTCAATTGTGGTTTTCCCTGGTAGAGCCGCATCTTTGCCTTAACAAAAACAAGATCGTTCTTTTCAAAGAACTTATTTATATTATCCACATTTTCCCAGACTTTGCCTTCAATGCTGCCGGTGTTGTCTTTCAGCTCTATACTCATATATTTTGCATTGTTTTTACCTGTAAAAATGTTCTTTTTCGAAACAATAAAGAGGTCGTTTACTTCAATGCCTTCCCTGTTAATATCCTTAATGAATATGCCTTTTCTCACAGGTGGGCTCCAAAGTGCTCGTAGCCCTTGATGATAGGCTTTACGATTTTTCCATCTTTTAAGATTTCTACGCCTTTTCCCTTAGCTACCTCGCCTATTATGGAGACAAGGAATCCCTTCTTTGTGATATCCCCGATTGCCTGAAGCTTCTCCGGGGAGAAGGTAAAGAGCAGTTGGTAGTCTTCACCGCCGCCTAATGCGAGGCGTTCAAGGCCTTTTCTTTTCAAAATAACCGGTACAGGCAGTTTCTCAAGATGTATTTTTGCAGACTTTCTGCTTTCCGTCATCATCCTTTCAAGGTCTATAAACAATCCGTCGCTTATATCCATCATCGCATTAGTTATATCACTTTTTATCAATTCCTTCCACAGGGCATATGGAGGTTTAGGATTTATGTGCCTTTCTATAAACCTGTTTGAGGCTTTTGCTTTTTTACCTTTTTGCAGGAGGCTCAAGCCGTATGCGCTTTCACCAAGCCAGCCGGTTACTCCTATCAGATCACCGTCTTTCGCATTATCTCTTCCAAGGTACCTGCTGGTTACCAATTTTCCTATCATAGAAACATCAATAAAAAAATCGCTCTTAGTCTCTATCGTATCGCCGCCGAGCAGGATTGTGTTGAATTCCTTTGCAGCCCTGCCCATACCAGTATACAGCCTGTTGATCTTTTTGTAAGTTATATGTTCCGGGATGCCGATTGTAACGAGAAAATAGAGGGGGTTAGCCCCCATGGAAAGGATATCGGAGACGTTTACATATATAGCCTTCTTGCCGACATAATAGCTGTCCATAAAGTCAAAATCAAAATGGATATGTTCTGCAAGTCCATCCTGGACAAAAACATAGGAACCCTGCGTCATTTCGACAACTGCCCCGTCATCGCCAATGCCCCTCAATACCTCCCGGGAAGATCTTCCGAACCTTTTAAGCCGCTTTATAAGTTCATTTTCTCTTATTTCCATATTGTTAGCAGAGATGATAACAGGTAATAGTTGTGTTTTGCAAGCATTGCTGTGCGGAAAGAATCATATTGATCCGGGGAGTAGGCCTCTACGCCCTCTTTCTTCTGAGGACTGCCAGAGGAAACCGGGCATTACAACAAAACTGATTTTATCAAGTTGAGTTTTTTGATTCCCGATAAAATATCGGAAAAATATTCGGTAAATTGAATTCACAATCCCCTTTGCTTTATGCCTGTGGACCGGAAGAGCTTTATTCAAATCTTAGCTTCAAGTATGGATTGGTGGCCATCCGTCCTTAAAATATCCCTGCATTTACACCTGCTGCAATACGCCGCAGGTATGCCCGGTGTTTTTATATTGACAGGAGTTTATTGTTATCATACACATAAAGTGTTTTTCGCACGGCATTGCCGCCAGCCAAAAGGAGGATTTTATGGACAAAGAACTTACATCGCAATGCTCAGCCTGTGAGCATCCGGTTCGTGAACGGGCTTGTATGAGCCCCAAGGGCAAGGGGGCAAAAGGGTGCCCGACAATGGGATCTCGCACTATATCGGAAAAAGCCCGTAAGGAATATGATAAAGAAGATATCCGCGAATTTGCCAGGCAAGCATCTATTCAGGAGGGCGAGTGCTACTCCGAAAAAGACAAAAAACCTTTTGTTATGCATCCTGTAAAACCGAGAATACTGGAAATCGTGGAATTTGCCGAAAAGATGGCATATAAAAAGCTCGGTCTTATTTTCTGTATGGGCCTTGCGAAAGAAGCCTCTCTTGTAAACGAGATACTGGAATATCACGGATTTGAGGTTGTGTCAATCGTTTGCAAGGCCGGATGTGTTCCCAAGGAGGAGATCGGCATCAAAGAGCATGAGAAAATCCAGGCCGGCAAGCACGAGACCATGTGCAACCCCATCCTCCAGGCTATGGTGGCAAATGAGGCAAAAACGGACTTCAACATCCTCCTCGGCCTTTGTGTGGGTCATGATTCACTTTTTTTCAAATATGCCGATGCCCCCACAACTGTTTTGGCGGTAAAAGACAGGGTTACCGGTCATAACCCCCTGGCAGCAATCTACACGATGGGCAATTTTTACTCCTGGGTCAAATAAAGCAAGCCATAGCTCAATTCCAGAAATGAGCTATAAAACTCTATTTTATTACATAAAAGCCCTGTAGAGTTTTAAAATAGCAAATAGTCCTTGACAAGTTATTGGCATATGCTTATAATAGTTAAATGTCAAGGCCAAAAAAGAACAGATGTATCAATTATTTTCCCAATTCTTCCTATTTCAAACCCAAGGGTATTCCTCTTTATCAACTTAAGGAGGTTTTGTTAAACCTGGATGAGTTTGAGGCGATCCGTCTTGCCGATTATGAAGGACTCTATCATGAGAAGGCAGCAGAGCAGATGAACATTTCGCGCCCTACATTTGGTCGGATCCTTGACAACGCACGTAATAAAGTTGCCGATATCATCATCAACGGCAAAGCGCTCCAAATAGAAACAGTCAATAAAAAAACGGAGGTTTAGTAATGAAAGTATGTTTCGCAGTTCAGGAAGATCAGGGTATTGAAAGCACGGTGTACAACCATTTTGGTTCTGCCCCGGCGTTTGTTGTTGTTGATACGGAAATTAAGCAGGCTGTTACAATTAACAACAAAGACTTAAACCATGTTCACGGGGCATGTAATCCTGTCATGGCTATCGGGGGACAGAATGTGGATGCAGTGGTTGTCGGCGGCATAGGCGCGGGCGCCATAAGAGGACTTAACGCGGCAGGGATAAAAGTTTATGGTTCTGTAAAAGAAACAGTCAAAGATAATCTCGATTTATTTTTAGAAAATAAGCTTCCGGAACTGAGCGCGTTAAATGCCTGCGGAGGACATCAGGGCGGCTGCGGCCATTAACAGGAGGCAAATATGCCGATATATGAATATAAATGCGGGGATTGTGGTTCAATCAGTGAGTTCATAATATTGGGGAAGGCTGAAGGTCTGCATTGCAAACACTGCAACAGCGAGCATCTTGAGAAACTCTTATCGGCGCATAATACTGCAAATTCAAGCCACAACTCCATGCCGGGCATTCCGGGAGGATGTTGCGGCGCACCTAATTCCTGCGGGAATCCGGGAAGTTGTTGCGGAGGATAAAAGAGTATCCGGCCTAATTGTTCATATTCTTTAGTGGGTTCCGGGGTTTTCGTAAAAAAGTTTCTGAGAAACCCCGGTTTTTCGGAGTAATGTGAATTTGTTTGCATACCTTGCGGCTTTGCTGTGGGGTAATTGACTCAAGTTGTTTATTTTCTAAAGAAGCACTTTCGAAAGCTTAATCGAAAGTGCTTTGAGGATCTGCAACATCGATGAACTTCCTGATATTTATATTCCTTGTCATTTTTCCTATATCCTTGCAAGGTTCAATTTCGACGTTTTACTGCTTCGGCTGCCATGAAAAGCATAAAGAATTCAAGCATGGAAAAACAACCTGTCTCCAATGCCACGACGATATAAGTTCGGCACTCCACGACGATAAGTTAAAAAAACCCTCATGCAGCACCTGCCACAGTCAGACAACCGAAGAATACTCAAAATCTGTTCACGGTAGAAAAAATCTCTCCTGCAAGGGTTGTCATAACGTTCATTTTTTAAAAGAAGGAAAGCGTAGCTGCCTTGAATGCCACAAGAATGTATCACACGCCTTGCTACCGTCAAAGGAAAAACACCTCAAGGCACTGGACTGTCTTGCCTGTCACGGTAAATCAACAAAAAATGAGGTGCTGGTAAACATAGACATCGGCAGGAAAGGTCTTATAAAGAAAGAATTCATAGACGCTGACTTAAACGGATTTTTAAACCACAGCGAATGGGACAACCTCCAGGCCATACTCCAGAAAGAATATAAAGGCAAACACCATATAAATAAACAGTATTTGATTATAGCGAACCCTCATACTGTCATGAAAAAACCGGTAGCCTGCAATGCCTGTCACGATGAGAAAGGACTTTTCCGGCAAGCAAGTGTGACAATAACAGGAAAAAGATCCTTTGTTTTTTTCGCTGATCCGAAAATATTTATCCCAGAATTGCCCTCTATAAAAGAATACGGGCTTACTGTTCACGGCAAAAAAGGGGTCGAATGTTACAACTGCCACACCTCGCAGGAACACATCAGTGACAGTGTTTGTATGGCCTGTCATGAAAATATATATGGGATTTATAAAGATGCCGCTCATTCTGAAAAGGGTGCTGCCAGATGTACCGATTGCCATAACCCCCATCATGTAAAAGCATATAAGGAGTTGAGTGCCCCTGAAAGGCTTGCCGTATGTTCCCGCTGTCATAAAAATTATATAGATAAGCACCGGTGGCTTCCTAATACTGTTTTGCATTTTAATTATCTCGAATGTTCCACATGTCATAGCCCCGATTCAACAAAAAGTATGGTCTTCAATTTTGCCTTCAGAGAGGGAAACACGGTCATCCCCTTAACATATGGCGATTTCGAAAAAATATACGGTAAGAATATTGAATTGCAAAAAATTATAGACCGCAACAAAGATGATACTGTTTTCTGTAAAGAACTGGCAGATTTTTTTATTGAATTAAAGAAGAGATCTCAAAGAGAAGTTACCATCAACAGCTCGATTGTTATAACAAAGGTCTACCATAACTATTCAGAAAAAAATGTGAAAAGTAAAGTGTGCGCCTCATGTCATTCTGAAAATGCCCCATTCTATGAGTCCATGTTCCTTTCCATCCCTGAGAAAGGAAAAACCGTCCATATCCCAGTCAAAGGGCCTGTGCTTTCAGCTTTCCCGACATCGGTGTTTATTGACATGTGCCTTCTGGGAGAAGGAAAGATACATGCCAACGATTTTTACAACGTCCTGAAATCAAACCGGAAAGACAGGGTTCAGATAATAAAGGAACTTGGCTTCAAACTAATTGATTTTATAGGAATAATTCTTTCTGTGATTATTTTGTCGGGAATTATCATTCATATAATATTAAGGAAAGTGAGAAAAAGATGAGCAAATTATACCTCCATACATTGTCTGTAAGGATATGGCACTGGGTAAACGCCTTTATAGTACTTATTCTTATTATAACAGGCATTCAACTGAGAGCACCTTCAATCCAAATTTTCCATGATTACAGAATTATTGTGCTACTCCATAAATATTTCGGCTTTGCCATGGCAGGGTCATTTCTTTTCTGGTTATTTTACAATCTTTTTACCGGTAATATTAAGAAGCATTACATCATGTCTTTTATGGACATGAAGAATATGCCCGGACAGGCGTTCTATTATCTATTTCATATCTTCAGAGGAAAGGCAAACCCCTTCGAACCATCACCCGAAAGCAAATTCAACCCTCTTCAAAAACTTGCCTATTCTTCGATAATGCTTGTTTTCGTACCGATTATCACTTTCACAGGGATTATGTTCAGCGATATACTTTTCTTTTTCTCCTGGATCAAGGCCATAGGAGGATTGCGTGTTCTCGATGCAATCCATGTTGCCGCTGCTTATGTTTTTGTCCTTTACCTTTTTGTACACATCTACATGTCAACTCTGGGGTCAAAGTTTAATTCTCACATAAAATGCATGGTAACGGGATATGAGGAAAAGTAATTAATCGCATAAAGATGCACAAACGTATAACGCCTCTTCTTTCCCCGATATTCGGGATACCGGAATAGATGATCTATAAAATGAAAAGCCAGAAAGATAATGCGAGGACGATCCGGTAGATACCGAAGCTGATAAAAGTATGATGTTTTATATAATTTAGGAGAAATTTCACGCTCAGCAGGGCAAATACAAAAGAAAGAATAAAACCCACAGACAAAAAGTTGATCTGAGCTATTGAAAACTGACTTGCGTTCTTCAGCAGGTCCAGGGCTGTTGCTGCCAGCATGGTCGGTATTGCCAGGAGAAACGAAAATTCAACGATTGTTTTTCTTCTCAGGTTCATTATCAATCCTCCCACAATTGTAGCAGCCGACCGGGAAACGCCCGGGATCATGGCAATAGACTGGAACAGGCCGATCATAAGAGCCGTACGATAAGGAATGTTACTAATGTCGTCCACAGCGTCATCTTTTTCTTTGTGGAGCATTTCAAAGACGATGAGGCATATCCCTCCGATAAACATTGACCAGAGGACTACCTGATTGCTTTTCATGAGAAACTGTTTGATGATCTTATAAAAGAGAAGGCCCAGCGCTGCCGTGGGAAGAAAAGCAAGTATTACCCTTTTGAGAGCCTCGAAGTTGAGAAGCAATGTCTTCCAGTAGATAACAACAACGGACAGAATGGCTCCAAACTGGATAACAATTTCAAAAGTCTTGAGAAATTCCGTCTGCGAAAGACCCAGCAACTGGGCCGTAAGCATGAGGTGACCTGTCGATGATATGGGCAGAAACTCTGTTATGCCTTCAACAATGCCGAATATAAGAGCTTGTAGTAGATTCACCGGATTATTGAACTATATATATCTTCTCTTGTCAAAGATATTCTAATAGCAATTCGCCTTTAGAGATATAGCTTCGTTAACTCGTCGTCGCTCTCCTCGACGTACTATAAAAGTACGCCTACGTCGGCTCCTCCTTGTTGCCTCGTTCTATCTCTAAATTCGAATTGCTATGAAACATCATTTGAAAAAACAGCAATAAAAAGGCGCCGGAATCATAAACCGGCGCCTTTTTATTGCTTTCATTTATAGGATAATCTATATGCCTTAGGGTACTTCGCTTAGCGGAATGCCGAGGGCGTCCGCAACCCCCTTGCCATAGGCAGGATCAGCTTTCAGGCAGTTCCCTATGTGGCGGGTTTTAACCTCCATCGGAGCATCCCCGATAGCACGGGCTGTGTTTTCAAATAGCACCTTTTGCTGATCGGCGCTCATGAGGCGGAAGAGTTTGCCCGGCTGAGAGTAATAGTCTTCATCTGTACGATGGTTCCAATGATCGGCAGCACCTTCGAGACTGAGGGGCGGTTCGGCAAAATCAGGTTGCTGCTGCCATTCGCCGTAACTGTTGGGCTCATAGCCGAGCGTGCTGCCGTAATTGCCGTCAACCCGCATGGCGCCGTCGCGGTGGTAGCTGTGGAAAGGACAGCGTGAGGCATTGACCGGTATCAGGTGGTGGTTTACACCAAGGCGGTAGCGCTGGGCATCTCCATAGGAGAAGAGCCTTCCCTGGAGCATTTTGTCAGGTGAGAAACCGATGCCGGGCACAACATTGGTAGGGTTGAAAGCTGCCTGTTCGACCTCGGCAAAATAGTTTTCCGGATTGCGGTTCAGTTCGAGGATGCCAACCTCGATAAGAGGATAATCCTTGTGGAACCAGACTTTTGTGAGGTCAAAAGGATTGTACGGGCAGGTTGCAGCTTCTTTCTCAGGCATTATCTGGACGAAGAATGTCCACTTCGGGGAATCGCCCTTTTCAATGCTCTCATAGAGATCACGCTGGTTACTTTCCCGGTCTTTGCCGACGATTGCTTCAGCCTCCTGGTCGGTGATGTTTTTAATACCCTGCTGGGTTTTAAGATGGAATTTAACCCAGTACCGTTCTTTGTTGGCATTAATGAAGCTGAAGGTATGACTGCCAAAGCCGTGCATATGGCGATAGGAGCATGGGATGCCGCGGTCGCTCATGACAATAGTAACCTGGTGCAATGCTTCGGGCAGCGATGTCCAGAAATCCCAGTTGTTCTTGGCACTGCGCATATTGGTGCGGGGGTCCCGTTTGACGGCATGGTTGAGATCGGGGAACTTGAGAGGGTCGCGCAGAAAAAATACCGGCGTGTTGTTCCCCACCAGATCCCAGTTTCCTTCCTCAGTATAGAACTTCATCGCAAAACCACGGATGTCGCGCTCTGCGTCAGCAGCACCGCGCTCCCCGGCTACAGTTGAAAAACGGAGGAAGCACTCGGTCTTTTTTCCTATTTCCGAAAATATTTTTGCTTTAGTATATTTTGTAATATCATGGGTGACGGTAAATGTGCCGTAAGCCCCGGAACCCTTGGCATGCATACGCCGCTCAGGTATGACCTCCCGGTCAAAGCTTGCAAGTTTCTCCAGGAACCAGACATCCTGAAGTAATGCAGGGCCGCGTGGTCCGGCAGTCATAATGTTCTGGTTGTCGGCCACAGGAGCGCCGGCGTTATTGGTCAGTTTCTTCTTCTCCATATTTACCTCCTTTTTTTTTGGATTATTTACCAGTTTTTCTGCTGCACTCTTTACAAAGTCCATAGTACTCGAAACGCATCTTATGCGCTTTAAAGCCCGTTGAAGTCTCTATCGATGACGGAGACATTAATATATCCCCGTCAAAGTTTTCAATTTTTCCACACTCTATACAGATGAGATCGACATGGTCGGTCATGTTGCTTTCGTATCTGTTTTCCTGCTCGTAAAACTCAAGCTCTTTGATCAGCCCTTCCTCTTTGAGCAACTTCAGCGTGTAATAGACTGTTGACATGCTGATATCAGGTATATTTTCTCTGGCTTTCAGAAAAACTGTACGCGCCCCCGGATGACTCCGGTCACCGGAGAGAATATCAATTATTGCAAGACGTTGAGGAGTCAGTTTAACCCCTTTTTTTCTGAGGGCACTCAGGATTCTTGTTTTTATATCCTCTGAATTAATTAAAAACTCCCTTCTCTAATCAGGAATGATTCCTAACTAAGTATACTACAGATAAAATATTTGTCAAGTCTGAAATCAAACTTTAACCATTAAAATAGTAGCCACCTTATATGATTATAAATTTTCTTTACGATAACTTTTTAATCAACATTATCAATGAGGTATCATTAAATTAATTTTTTCAGGGATTAATTCCAATTTGTACATCAAATGTTTCCACGAACTATTTTTTATCCGATCCCCGGAAAGAGGGAACTCAATATTTCCGGAAATTACTTCCCTTTAAAAGGCTATGAACGTTTCCCGGACATGCTGAAAAGCCTTTACCTGTCTTATAAGCTCCGCAATATTTATGCCGACAGGCGGCGTAAGAACCTCCATAGCCTGGATGATACCATCAGGATTATAATGAAACCCCTTTATATTTTACCCCTCCTTCTTAACGTATCGTCATCGCTGATAGGCTGGACAATTTTCTTCCGGCTTTCATAAACGGAAATAGCATTGAGACCGTCAAAAAGGTCTTTTATTTTAGACAACTCCTCCCTCTTGAGCGGTTCAACGCCACATGGCCTCAATGGGGTATTGATTTGTATCTCATCGGGATGAATCTCTTTTGCTATTTTTGCGATACCCTCGGCATATTGAACACTATTCTCCATGAACATAATCTGGAGAGCCAGTTTTCCACGGAATTGTTTTTTAAATTCCTTTATTCCCCCTATAATGGCTTCAAAACGAATCCCCTGAAAAGGCTGATTAACCTTAATAAAGGACTCCTGAGAACAGGCATCAAGCTTGGCAAGGACGAGATCGGCATATAGTAGTTCATTCTGAATATCCTGCCGGTTCATCAGGGATGAGTTAGTGATTACCGCCACAGGCTCCTTGCGTACAGACTTTACGGCGCTGATCACGTTTCCTAAATTATTGGCAAGTGTAGGTTCGCCCCTGCCTGAGATTGTAATATAATCTATGGGTGTCTCGGGAAGTACATCCAGTTCTTTTATTATCTCATCCTCCTGAACATATATTTTTCGATCAGTAGTAAAAATTCCGGTTCTCCCCAATTGACAATAAATACAGTCGTAACTGCATATCTTTTCTTGTTGTGAAAGCAGGTCTACCCCCAGGGAACTTCCAACTCTCCATGAGGGGACAGGGCCATAGATATATTTAAATTTAGGGAGCATTGTAAATCCGTCCTTTGAGATTCTACTGAAAAAGTCCCAACTCGCAACTGGTAACTTTTATCTTCAGTTCGTTCAGCATTTCACCCAGTTCCTTTGTGGGGATATTCTCGTCTTCGGCAATCTTGCGGGCTTGCTTGCAGGCAATCTTGCCGTTTTTCGTATGCGCTTTAATCTTCTCTATAATTGTTTCTTTATTCATCATCCACTCCTTTTATTATGTATTTTTTGTCTTCCTTTTTTATAAGGTTATTGTTTTGGAACTATCTGTTTTACTGCAAAGCAAAGATTCCGGTTCTTCCCAAAATTGTAATAACAATACATTACATCAAGATAAACTGTAACGAAATGATACCTGTCCTTCGAAGCATAGGGCAAATCTCTCACATGCAGTTACTCTGTGCTGATTCTGATATTGTTATCCTGACAAAGATATAACTGTTTTCATCTCCTCCGAGTACTGCCTTGATTTGTGTTCCATGACTTACCCCTCCTGGAATTCGAACTAGGTATCCCTGCCGTTTTCTGCCAACGGTAACCAGAACCCGCCTTTCAGTTCCATACCGGGCTTCCTGAGGAGTAAGAATGAACTCGTAGATCTGTCCAGGATTTACTTTCAAGATCGCACTTCGTGTAAAAAGATTCGATCTTTTACAGCCTCCGTTCCATTTCATGGTATGTTGATATCTGCTGCTCATGTTCTGATCAAAGTGCTCATAAACGTCTGATGTTGTGGAGTAAGGGTTATGCATAAGATCATATTCTTTCCGCTTCTGCTCGTCTCCCAGGACAGAATAGGCTTCACTTATCTTTTTGAATTTTTCTTCGGCATCAGGATCTTCCTGGTGATGATCAGGATGAAATTCAAGTGCTAATTTCCTGTAAGCATTTTTTATTTCAGAGGCTGAAGCATTCCTTGTTAACTTAAGTATGTGGTAATAGTCTTTCCGGATCATTGGATAAAATCCCTTCTAATCGTGATAATATACTCACACGAATAAGCCCGTTATTTTATCACGATTTCTATATATTATTTAACAAACACAGTATATTTATTTGTGATCAACTGATCACAATCGTATCAACCTCACCCGACCCCCATAATATAAATCGTGTCGCTTTCGTTCAGGGATGCGCTCATCCTTTCACCATACGATAGAAAACCTATTTGATTTACAGATACCCGGATTTCCATATCAATTTCTTCTTTATCATCTAAAATGGCTTTTTTTACACCATTTCCGAATTTTTTTATCAACTCGTTTACAAGATCCTGCAAGGTGTTTCCTGGAAATGTAATATCAATATCATTTTTCTTACCCAAAAGCTTATACAGCGGCGCCACCCCTTTTACCGAAAGATGAATTTTCATGTCTCTACCTCTGCAATATATTATTTTATCAGCCATTTTTTCCAATTTGAAAATCCCGCGCATTTTACATGAGATCAATTCTTTCCATACCTATTTTACAGTACTTATGTGCCAGATCCACATAAAGACCTCTTGACCAAGTCCAGAAATCCTTTTCTTTCTGTGACATATCGCGGATTTTCTTTGCCGGGTTGCCTGCTACTATTACCCCTGCGGGGATCTTTTGCTCCCGTTTCACTATAGTGCCTTCTGCTACCGTGGAGCCGTCGGATACTTCGGAACGGATACTTAAAATAGCGCCCATGCCTATCCCGCAATAATCACCGATTCGCTTTGCGTGTATAATCGCCCCGTGCCCGAGAATCACACCCCTGCCTATAGAGCAGACATCATCAGGCGGCGCATGGACGACAACGCCTTCCTCGACCGCTGTCTCGTCGCCTATCTCAATAGTGCCGTAGTCTCCTCTCAGGATAACACCATGCCCTATATAACAATCATTCCCGATTCTGACATCTCCTATAATCAGGGCGGTTTCACTTATATACGTACCGTTCCCGAAAACCGGCTGTTTTCCATCAAATCTGTAGAACATTTTACCTCCTTACATATTTATTAAAATAGTCCATTATCGCCCTTCTAAGCCCTGAAGCACCCAATGCCGAGCAATGAATCTTATGTTCCGGCAATCCGTCCAGGGCATTTACTATGTCGTCTTCGCTTATCATCATTGCATCGTCGAGGTTTTTGCTTGTAGCAATCTCAGTCATCGCACTTGCACAAGCTATTGCAGCAGGGCAACCCCTTATCTGATATTTTACGTCAGTCAACTCATCGTTTGTTACTTTAATAAAAACCCTCAAAAAATCGCCGCACGAAGGGTCTCCGATTTCGCCGACACCGCTTGCATCCTCAATAATACCGACATTTCTTGGATTATGGAAGTGTTCAAGCACCTTTTCGCTGTATTCACTCATATTCCTGCAACCTCCGTAAATACATGGGCGCGTGCTCCCTGAAAATCAGCTTCAATAACCATTTCTTTTCCCATGGCTATCGGGAAATCCCTTCTTCCCGTGTTTCCGATTGCTTCTTCAGAAGATAATATTTTTACAAAAACAGGAACATCTGCCTCAAGCAGGCTATTTTCTTGCACTATTTTGTCAAACCTTTCTCTTGATTGAGACAGCATTGAACCGCCCATCGTATTTTTTATGTCTGCTCCGTCAACCTTCTAATGGTCGCAGGTATTTGCCCCGGTCTGCAACACGCCCTTGAGATATTGCTCCACCGCTTCCCTTGGGTCTTCAGCCTGTGCACCGGTAACCACCTTAACGCCTTGCTGGGCAAAAAGCTGCTGAGCATGGCCTCCCATTCCTCCGGCTATGATACAATTGACGCCCTGCTGCGAAAGCCATGGGGGCAACAGTCCCGGTTCATGAGGGGGCGGGGTAATATAGGTTTCGTTTACGATCTTGCCGTCTCCATCGGTATCGATAATGGCAAAGGCTTCACAGTGGCCGAAATGGGCGCACAGCTTGCCTTGATTTGTAGGAACTGCAAATTTCATAAAAGTCTCCTTATTCTCTTGGGCAATTGCTTCTCCGTTTCCCTTGTTGTCAGAGCAAGTGGAGCAACAAGACTGATTATTTTCAACTTTTTTAGAGAGAAGAATCTTTTCATTATTGCCGAAGGTAACTATCCGCTCAACAATCTCATCGAATTTTTGAGCCGTCTTTGTGTTGGCGTAAAAATGCATATAAGGCTTTTCCTCATCGCCGCTCTTTACGATCTCGGGGTCCAGGGGTATCTTTCCAAGGAAGGGGACTTTGAACCTTTCAGAAAGTCTTTCTCCTCCGCCGGAAGAAAATATGTCCACTTCTTTTTCACAGTGGGGACAGACAAAGCCGCTCATGTTCTCGATAATCCCTGCTATGGGAAGGTTAAGTTGTCTGCAAAAAACAATGCACTTTTCCACGTCAACCGTGGCAACCTGCTGAGGCGTGGTAACAATAATGGCGCTACTTTTTCCTGCCAGCAACTGGGCAATGGACAGAGGCTCGTCGCCGGTACCGGGAGGACAGTCCACAACAAGGCAATCCAGGTCTCCCCAGATCACATGCTGTAGAAATTCCCGTATCATTTTGGCTTTCATAGGTCCTCTCCAGATTACCGGTGTCTCGGTCCCGTCAACCAAAAGCCCCATAGAAACAACCTTCAGTTGATTGTAGGTCTCAATGGGAACAATCTCTTCATTTTTTATGCCCACGCGTTGTCCTGACAAGCCAAGCATTTTCGGTACGCTCGGTCCGTGGATATCCACATCAATTATGCCTGTCCTCAATCCCCTTAAAGATAGGCTTAAGGCAAGATTTACCGCTACAGTACTTTTCCCGACGCCGCCCTTCCCGGAAAGAACCACAAATATCTGTTTAATTCTTTCGAGTTTTTCTTCCAATGCCTTGTCATCTAATTGTTCTTCTGTTCCATGTCCGCAATCCATGTTTCCTCCAAAATAGATTTTAGTTTTGTATATATTTTTCTTATTGACTTGCTTGCCTCACATTCCGGGGCAAAATCAAGTATTGTTTTTGCTTCTTTTTGCGCTTCCGTAATCTTTGTCTCATATGGAATTTCGCCAAGATATATAAGATTATTTTCTTTACAATACAATTCCATTTTTTCCACATATTTGGCGTTAATATCGCCCTTATTTATCACAACGGCTGTTTTAATCTGAAAATGCCTTGTTAATTCAACAATCCGCTTCAGATCATGAATACCCGTTGGGGTAGGTTCTGTCACCACAATTGCCAGATGGGTTCCTGTGATGGAAGAGATAACGGGGCAGCCTATACCCGGCGGTCCGTCAATAAGGATAAGTTCTCTACCAGTCTTTTCCGCCTCTGCATGGGCTTCATTTCTTACCATAGCTACGAGCTTTCCTGAATTATCCTCTCCGGGGAGCAGTTCGGCGAAGATAAATCTGCCGTCATTTGCAGTGCTGCAAATATAACAATATCCCGCAAGCCCTGTAGAAAAATCCACTGCATTAGCCGGACAAAGAAAATAACATGCCCCGCATCCTTCACAGGAAAAGTGTTTTATGATAAAATCATCGGATATTGCATCATAACGACAAACCTCTTTGCATATTCCGCACTTTGTACAAAGGTCGGGGTTAATAGAACCCTTTTTCCCGCCTGTAAAATCCTTTGTCTGCAATACCTCTTCAGGATTGAGGATCATGTGAAGGTTTGCGGCATCCACATCGCAATCTGCCATTACCTTGTTATGGAATATAGACGCAATCGCTCCTGTAAAAGAGGTTTTGCCTGTTCCTCCTTTTCCGCTTACAACCACCACTTCTTTTATATTTGCCATGTTATCACCTGTGCCCATTTTTTCCCAATAGCCTTCCTATATTAACGGCAAGCTCCGTAAATTGATCAATATAAACAGGCAATGTCTTTACGATGAGATAGCTAAGGGAATAATGTCTTGCAATGTCCCTGTCTTCCGGTAAACTCATCAGTACAGGCAATTTATTTCTTGTCAGATAATTGTCTAGAGGGGCGAATTCACCTTTTTCCCTATTTATCACAACTCCTATCGGTTTGCCAAGGTTTTGAGCCATAGATACGGCAACCTTCAGATCATGAAGACCGAAGGGCGTGGGTTCTGTTACCATCACCACGGCATCCGCGTCTGAGATTGTTTTTACTACCGGGCATGAAGTCCCCGGCGGTGCGTCAATGATCTGGACACAGTCCTTTTTGTACTTATGTTTTACTGCCTGTATCAGAGGAACTGCCATAGGTTCGCCTACGTTCAGAACCCCGTGGATGAACTCGATATTATGTTCGGATTTTCCTGTTTCAGTGTATCCTATTTCACGATTACCTTCCGTTATTGCACTTTCAGGGCATATTTTTACACACAAGCCACAGCCATGACATAATTCAGGAAAAACCAGGATGTTGTTCGGAAGCGTTACAAGGGCATTGAACTGGCATTTACTGCTGCATTCACCACAGGATGTGCATTTACTCTGATCAATTACGGGCACCATTACTTTTGTCGGCACTTTTTCCTGGATGTCCGGTTTTAGAAAAATATGTCCGTTTGGTTCTTCCACATCACAATCAAGATATTGTACCTTCTGTAGGGAACGGGCAAGAAAGTAAGCCAGATTTACCGCTATTGTGGTTTTGCCTGTACCCCCTTTCCCGCTTGCGAATGCTATTCTCATTAGATTTCCTTCCAAATTCTACCCTCTCACCATTGCGGTTCCACACTTCGGGCATTTCTGATCGGAACAGGGTATACCCTGTTCATGGGGCGTCCTCTCTCCGCACTGAGGGCAAAGACATTCTCCAGCCGCTCCCAAAGCTCTGCCACCCATTCTGCCCTGGCCTGCCGCACCTGTTCCTCTGCCTATGCCTTTGCAGCCGGGCATAGGCCCTGTCCCTGTCGGTCCTGTTCCATCACCTCTTGGCATAATACATACCTCCTTATCTTACCAGTGCCCTTGTACATCAGGCCCGGTTAGTTTAGTAAGACTGTTTTCCTCGAATCCCTTAATCGCCTGTGCAACGGTCTTTTTTGATACCGTATATACCGGGATGCCTGCTGCCCCAAGTACCTTGAACGCATTAGGGCCCAAATGGCCGCTGATTACTATCCTTGCACCGCCATTTATGGCGTTTTGAGCACTCTGAATGCCTGCTCCCTGAGCTGCATTGAGGTTCTGCGTATTATCAATTACGTCAAAGCCTTTGCTTTCAGGGTCATACATGATCAGCTTTCTGCTTCTGCCGAAGCGCTCATCAACCATGCCTTCCATAGTTCCATCAACACTTGTTATTGCTATTTTCATTTTTCCTCCTTTTTCAACTGACAATACATTTTCTTTCTGGGAAAAAACCTTTCCTTTTCTCCCGCGTCCGCATATTTGACGCCAGCCACATGGCGGGATAAACTTTTCGTCAACCGAGACATTTCCTCCTTCTATCCTCAATGCCTTGCCATTAATAACAGCATGGGCCATCTTTTCATGGGCCGACAAGAGAAGGCGGTGAAATGTGGGCTGTGATACATTCATTTGCGCAGCCGCTTCTTCCTGCGGTATGCCAAGGAGATCTTTCAACCTCATAGCCTCCAGTTCATCATGATGGAGAACAACCTCCTCGATATCTCCCATCCTTACACCGGCAGGTTTGAAATATGTTATCTGGGGAAGAAAACCGATGTTACTTGTGCACCGTGGGCGGGGCATATGTTTATCTCCTTTTCTGATATGTTGTAATATCAATGTTGTAAATCATTTGTAATGAATATATATTCAATTGAATAGATTGTCAATAGAAAATATTAAAACCTTCGGCCAGCCGCAGGGGGACTTTTACCCCACTCTGGCGGCGCTCTCAGCAAATGTTGCTGAGAAATTGCAAATCAAGAACAGGCTTGGGTTTACGAAGAATTTTAAAGTGGTGGAAAATGTTTCCACCGGGATTGCAGAAAGTTCATCTTTAAACTAAGCCGCCACATTTTTTACAAAGAGTTGACAGTTTTTATTTTGCTTGCTATAGAATAAATTGTATTAAAGTCGGGCATTTTGGATATTCAAATATTAGGCAAAAGGAGGTAACACATGGAAGGAAGCCAGGAGCCGAAGGGGTGGAACCCTTACATTGCAGGTATTTTAACCGGATTGCTGCTCGTATTCTCTGTTTGGTTTACCGGAAAATATGTGGGCGCTTCAACAACCTTTGTACGTTCGGCAGGATTTATTGAAAAGGCGTTCAATGCAGAACGTGTATCAAAGATGGAATATTTCATAAAGGAGATGCCGAAGATTGACTGGCAGTGGATGTTTGTGGTGGGGATATTCTTTGGCTCCCTCGTTGCCTCAACAACTTCAAAGAGCTTCAAGTGGCAGGCTATACCGGCCACATGGGAGGGCAGGTTCGGACCTGGCAGGACAAAAAGGGCGATTACCGCGTTTATCGGCGGCGGTATCGCCATGTTCGGTGCGCGCCTTGCAGACGGGTGACCGAGCGGTCATGGACTGAGCGGTTCGCTCCAGTTAGCTATAAGCGGGTACATTTCGTTAATATGTTTCTTTGTAGGTGGTGTTATTGTGGCCGGAATATTATACGGGGGAGGTGGCAAACATGAATGAACTCGTATATGGTCTTATAACAGGTATTATCTTCGGTTTTCTCCTGCAGAAAGCACGGGTAATCAGATATGACAAACAACTTGGCGCCTTGCGTCTTATTGATATGACGATTGTAAAATTTATGCTTTCCACGGTTCTTGTAGCAATGGTAGGCGTCTATCTCCTGAAAGACCTCGGCTTGGCAAAGCTCTCCGTAAAGCCGACAATTCTTGGGGGAAACATTGTCGGCGGACTTATCTTCGGTATCGGTTGGGGGTTGTTTGGTTATTGTCCGGCTACGTCGCTCGGGGCGCTCGGCGAAGGCAGATGGGATGCAATATGGGGTATACTTGGCATGATTGCCGGCGCAGCGTTGTTTGCCGAATTCTTCCCTGTGCTTAAAAATACTGTTCTGAAATGGGGCGTCTACGGGAAGATTACCATACCGGAAGCGCTGGGCATAAACCACTGGATTGTCATTGTAATATTTGTCATAGGCGGCATGGCGCTTTTCCGGTTGTTTGAGAAGAAGAAGCTATAACAGAACTGTCGGGTCACGAAATTTAATTGCATATTATACTTAAGCATAAGAAAATGATATGATAATTAATTGATATGGCAATTGAACCCTTGCATGCACTTGACCACGTTCGTAAATCATTCAACAATACAATAAGCAGAACTGACCGCTCTCAAATCGGTCAGTTCCTTACCCCGACCTCGATAGCCCGGTTTATGTCGTCTATGTTTGAAACAGCAGTACAGGAAGTGAAGATTTTGGACCCTGGTGCGGGGGCCGGGGTGCTTTTTGCGGCCTGCGTGGAAACTTTGATTTCGAGAAAGAATCGACCTTTTTCCATCGATGTAGTCGCCTACGAAGCAGATAGTACGATCCTGCCTTATCTGGAAGAGACCATGGAGTTGTGCAAATCGCTATGCGCATCGGATGGTATCAAGTTTCGAGGAATTATAAAGAATGAGGATTTTATCCCGGCTGCCATTGGAGAAATTAGAGAGCCTCTTTTTGGTTTTCCTGATAAGAGATTTACTCATGTCATTCTCAATCCGCCCTATAAGAAAATTAATAGTCAGACTGCTATAAGCAGAGCTCTCTATTCTTCTGATATAGAGGTGGCAAACCTTTATGCTGTTTTCGTTTGGCTGTCAATGCATTTACTGGAACCTGGCGGGCAAATGGTGGCAATAACGCCTCGGAGTTTTTGCAATGGCCCATATTTCAAGAAATTTCGTGTTGCGTTTTTACATATGATGAATCTCAAGCAAATTCACATCTTCGAATCACGCAAGAAAGCGTTTGGCGATGACAATGTGCTGCAAGAAAATATTATCTACCATGCTGCCCGGGGGCTTCAGAAACCTAAGTCTGTTATAATCTCTTCGTCTGAGGGTCTTGATTTTGACAAAACGCGTATTTTGTCAATCCCTTATGACCAGATTGTTCATCCTGGTGATCGGGACATGTTTATTCATTTTGGCGTTGATGATGTCAATGCTGGACTGATAGAGCAAATAAAACGTTTTACTTCGTCGCTTAACAAGCTGGGTTTGAGCGTTTCAACCGGACGTGTCGTCGATTTCAGAGCAAGAGATTACCTAAGACAGTTCCCTCAGCAAGAGACAACTCCACTTATCTATCCCTGCCATTTCCTGAACGGTTTTGTCAACTGGCCCGTTGAATCAGGAAAAAAACCTAATGCCATCGTGTCATCGTCCGAGACGTCCGATCTTTTTGTCGAAGCTGGATTTTATGTTCTCACAAAAAGGTTTTCGTCCAAGGAACAGCCAAGACGAGTCATGGCGGCAATATATGATCCATCAAGAATCAATGCAGGGTTTGTGGGTTTCGAAAACCATTTGAACTACTTCCATAGACAAGGCAAAGGGTTACTACCTGACCTGGCGAAAGGGCTTGCTCTGTACCTGAATTCCACAATTGCTGACCAGTATTTCCGCCGATTCAGCGGACACACCCAGGTTAACGCTGCCGATCTCCGAAAGATGCCTTATCCCACTCATGAAAAGCTTCTGCAACTTGGCGGTTATGTAAAGGAAACAATGCCCGATCAGGAAGCCATTGATACCATCATAGAAAAGGAGTGTTTGAATTGTGAACAATAAAGCAATTGGAGAAAAAGCAGAAGAAAAGATCAAGGAAGCCCTCGCAATCTTGAACGATTTGGGTTTACCAAGACAGCAACAGAACGAAAGATCTGCCCTGACCCTTCTATCATTGCTGTACCTCAAGCCCGGCGACAACTGGGTAAATGCAACCAATCCGCTGATGGGTATTACTCCAATGATGGATTTCTTTCAAGAATATTACGGGAAAAAATACGCACCTAATACCCGCGAAACGGTACGGCGCCAAACAGTTCACCAGTTTATGCAAGCAACATTGATTGTCGCTAATCCTGATAAACCCTCAAGGCCGACCAACAGCCCGAAAGCGGTCTATCAGATAGAACCATCCGTGCTAAAACTGCTCCGGGGTTTTGGGAAGTCTGGATGGAAAGGGCATTTACAAAAATATCTCAGGACAGTAAATACACTGAAAAAGCTGTATGCACGCGAAAGAGATATGAGACGACTACCCGTTAAACTGGCGAATGGGCAGGAAATCAGGCTTTCACCTGGCGGCCAGAATATTCTGGTTAAGAAGATCATGGATGATTTTTGCCCTTTGTTCACACCGGGAAGTTACATTATTTATATTGGGGATACTCAGGCAAAATGGGCCTATTTCGATTCAGATGTTTTGACGTCACTGGGTGTTAAGATAGAAGAACACGGGAAGATGCCCGATGTTGTAGTGCATCATGTAGAAAAGAACTGGCTCGTTCTGATTGAAGCTGTAACCAGTCACGGGCCGGTAGACCCAAAGCGCAGGCAGGAACTTAAAGAATTGTTTGCCGGATCATCTGCCGGATTGGTTTTTGTAACTGCATTTCTTGATCGAAGGGCTATGCTCAAATATTTAAATGATATTTCATGGGAAACGGAAGTTTGGATTGCCGATTCCCCAACACATCTAATTCATTTTAACGGTGAACGTTTTCTTGGACCTTATGAAGAGTAATTGGGAAGCCGATAATAGATTATTCTGGGGACATCAGTAAGTCTTTTGTGTTAATTAATAGGCAAAATTTGTATTGTTAAAAAAAATATCAGCTTGTAACAATAGCCCGGATAAACCATGATTGATATAAAATCGTTACTCAATCGTCAAGATATACGCAAGTTCATCTCCGAAAGCTGGTCGGTTGGCTGGCCTATGATGATTATCATGCTTTTTGAGTTTTTAACCGGTCTCACAGATATCTATGTGGCCGGTAAAATCAGTAAGGAAATTCAGGCGGCATACGGTTTTGTAATCCAGCTTTACTTTGTGTTCATTATTGTCGGCAATGCAATGAGTATAGGCGCTGTTGCCGTGATTTCACGGATATTTACATCCAAAAACAGTGATCGATTGGCTGAATCTGTATACTCTACGGTTATAGCTACCATTGCCTTAGGTGCTACATTGGGCATATCCGGTATATTTTTAACGCCTGTGATTATCGGTCTATTGCATATCCCTACTGAATTGAAACCTATCGTGATACCGCTCGGGAGGATTTATGCTGCAGGCGTATTGTTTCATTGTCTGCTTATCAACACGAATGCTATACTGCGGGCATGTAAGGAGGTAAGGGCATCACTCAGGACAATGGCAATGGTCTGTTTCTCCAATATTGTACTGATTTTCTTTACTGTATTTCACACTGGTATGGGCTTTAAGGGGATTGCCCTTTCAACGGCAATCAGTGTTTGTCTGGGGAGTATACTCAATATGCGGTATATCTGGCCGTTAATGACAGGTACGAAAAGGTTCTCTGTGAGAATTATAAGAACCATTATCAACATAAGCTGGCCTTCGGGGCTCCTGCAGGGGCTCTGGCAAATAAACTCCATGGTGATTTTCCTGATAATAAGTAAACTGCCCGAACACAGCGTTGAAACCCTTGCAGCACTTTCAGCAGGTGTACGCATTGAGTCAGCAATTTTTCTTCCAGCAATGGCATTCAACATGGCCAACGCGGTAGTTGTGGGCAATCTGCTCGGCGAGGACAGAAAAGACGATGCCTTTAGGGGCGGACTTGTTACAACTTTGATAAGCGTTGTTGTCGTGTCTTTTATAACAGTTCTTGTTCTTTTTAATGCGAAGTGGATAGCGCCTCATTTATCGAATAACAGCATCGTTATTGCCGAATGTATTACTTATATTTATATCAGCATGATAAGCGAGCCCTTTATGGCCATTTGGGTGACGCTCGGCGGCGCATTGAACGGCGCCGGCGATACGAAGGGCATGATGTTTATTGTAGGGCTTGTCGTCTGGCTTGTACGGGTACCTTTGACATATATTTTGGTAATATTGCTCGGTTTTGGCGCTGCCTCAGTCTGGTGGACGATGAACCTCTCGCAGTTCCTGATGGCATTGTTCATCTTCAGGCGATACTGGCAAAAAAAATGGTTAGTACATCAATATGGGTATAAATAAAGGATAAACATGCGAATTATTGCCGACCTACATATTCACTCAAAATATTCACGGGCAACCAGCAGGGATATGTGCCCTGAGGCGCTCTGGAAATGGGCGCAAATAAAAGGCATTACAGTCATAGGCACCGGCGACTTCACCCACCCGGCATGGCTTGCCGAACTTAAGGAGAAGATTGAACCCACAGGCAATGGGTTGTTCACGCTTAAAAAGGAATTTCAAGTCAAAAGACGTTCCGGATTCATGCAGGGGGGATGTTTTTTTCATGCTCTCCTCCGAGATCAGCTCTATTTATAAAAAAAACGGCCGGACGCGAAAAGTCCACTCCATTTTATATGTGCCTGATTTTATTGATGCAGAAAAAATTCGCATAGCATTGTCAAGAATAGGGAATCTCAATTCAGACGGAAGACCCATATTGGGACTCGATGCAAAGGAACTTCTGAAAATTGTTATGGATATATGTCCTGATAGCCTGTTTGTACCTGCCCACGCCTGGACACCACACTTTTCAGTATTCGGGGCAGTTTCGGGATTCGATTCGCTTGAAGAATGCTTTGATGAACTCACCCCGCATATCTATGCCATTGAAACAGGACTTTCTTCTGACCCGTCCATGAACTGGCGGCTTTCGGCATTAGACAGGATCACACTGATTTCCAACTCTGATGCCCATTCACCTGCCAAAATAGGGAGGGAGGCAAACATCCTTGATACAGAGTGTTCTTATGGTGCTGTAACTGACGCTATAAGAACAAAAAAAGGTTTTCTTGGAACAATAGAATTCTTCCCCGAAGAAGGCAAATACCATAATGACGGACACAGGGAGTGTAACATTAACATCTCGCCAAGAGAGACTGTTGCGCATAATTACCTCTGTCCTGTGTGCAAAAGGAAGGTAACCATAGGAGTCCTGCACAGGGTCAATAAGCTTGCCGACAGGGATAATGGGTTCAAACCAGAGAGCGCATTGCCTTTTTATTCGATAATCCCTCTGCCGGAGGTCCTTGCAGAAACATTTGAAGTGGGCGCAGCCAGCAAGAAAGTAAATACCATATATCAAAAGCTTATACAGGAACTCGGAAATGAATTCAAAATTCTTCTGGATTCTCCGCTCGATGATATTGGAAAGGCAGGTTCGCCCCTTATCAGAGAAGCAATATCCCGTATGCGTGCAGGAAATGTCCGAATCACCCCCGGTTTTGACGGCGCATTCGGAAAAATTAAAATCTTTGACAGCACAGAACGGAAGGGGTAATTCACGGATTTCCTTACCCCTGGGAAACAGGGAGATTTCCTGCCTGAATTTCAGGGGAACCTGTTTTTTACTATTTCGTCACTCTTTTGATGCCCCGTGGCTTGCCGAGTGGCAGTTCATTCCCGGCAGATTTATAATTAAAAAAGCTCTATATTTGTTCCGAGATCGCTTCCTGTCTCTGCGCTGCCGTCTGAAGTCAGTATGTTTTTTGGTATGTTTTCCAATTTGTGTTTATCCAATGCCATATATGCTTTATGGTTGTTTCGCTCGCTGTGCATTGTGTAATTATTCTCCAGGTTTTTTAGCATCTCAATTTTCTCATGATTATCTATTTCAGGTAGTAGTTCCTGCGTCTGTGAGATTATGAGGTCAAATACGGTCATGGCCTGCTCGATTTTTTTTGAGAATGCCTCCTGGACGGTTATACCTGAAGCTACTTTTTCAATATCCCGGGCAAGCGCCTTTCCCTCTTTTTGTATTCTGCCAAGATATGATTTGACCATATCGTTTGTGCGCCCGAGCCTCTCAAGCAGTCCGTTCAGGTTTTTTAAGAGGATATCTGTTTCAGTTTCCTGTTCCTTTTTGTTTAAGCTGATATTTTGATGCAAGGTTTCCACCGTTGCTACAATCCTTTTCAATATATCTGCCACTTCAATCTTCTGGATGCCGGAATCTCCGGAAAGATTTTGTATAGCCTCTGCAATAACGCCTAAAGGGGCGCCTTCCTCTCCTGTATGCGCTGCCTTTATACGAGCATTCACGGCGATAAGCTGAATCTCCGAGCCTATTTCTTCAATATCATTAATAAACTTCGACATATTGTCAACTGTTTCAGTCAGACTTTCCATTGTTATTGATAATTCGAGGACAGTGTTTTTGATCTCTCTGATAGATGATATGGCCGACAATACGCCACCCTCGATCTTTGTAAAGAACGAAGATGACGATTCGTCTTCACTCCCTGCTATATTTTGTACATCCTCATGTATTCCGATAATGTTTCTTGCTGTACCCTCAAGGTTGTTAATAATACGATGTACGGCATTTATAAAATTTTCCTCTGAGTCAAGAAGCTGTATTTTTTGAAGTTCACAGACTGTATTTGTATCCCGAATAGCTTTTTTTAAATTATTGTTTTCTGATATCTCAAGCGAGTTCGTATCATTAGTGCCGGCATCAAGTCTTGAGCATAAGACATCAAGGGCTTCCTTTATATGTTCCAGTTGTTGGCGTGTAATATCATGAAACTGCATGGAAGATACAACTTCTCCTATATTGCCCGTGATTGTCTCCAGTCCTCCTGAAATATGAGCGGCTGTCATGACCGAAGATGTATTTTTCTCGGCAAGCGAGGCGATGGTTGCATGCGTATTATCAAGGACAGACTGCGCCTTGCCCTTTTGTTGTGTTTCAAGACTAACAACCCTGGAAAGTGTCTGTTTTACAGTATTTTCTAATAAACCTGCACTGGCAAATATCTCAGTAAACCTTGAATTAATAAGTATTGACAGTTTTTCAACATCTTCTGCTATGGTAACAAAACCATTGTTATCCTGACGAAGCTGTGAGCTTTCAATCTTGGTAGAAATACCGAGTATTTTCAAAGTTTTCACAATTTTTTTAAAACCGCTAATAGGCTTATAAATATTGTCAACGATATTGATAATATCCTGTAATGCTGTTATGCCCTGACTGAATTCTGCTTCAGCCTGAACAATATAACCCTGCATGTTGTTAAGAAGTTCACGTAAACCATTAATGATGTTTACTATTTCGTTGCCGGACATGGAGCTTGCCAGAGAAGAGGACAATTCCGAAATCGCTGTTGCGCGATTGTAGAAATCCTGTAAGTTGTTTCCTACAGATAAAAACTCTTTTTCCGTTGAAGCGGCTAACGTATAAAGATCATCCCCAACCATCTTCAAATGGTTTTTCCAGTCAAAAAGCTGCCCTGAATTTTTGTCAAGAGGCTGATCAATTAATGGGTTAACTTTTGACATAGCCTAATCTTGGAATTTACCTGAAGTTTTTTTAGTATTATTATAAAACTTAAGATTGAACCCGGGCATCATACAATGATTGTCGCCGTTTATTTGATTTAGTTTAGTTTTATTGTGATAAATTTTAACATCATGAAATTACTATGGATAATTTAATACGTTATTATTTGAAAAAGTGGACACACAACCCCATTAAAATATCCTACTATCTTTTATCGCAGAATGTGAAATATCCATCCTTTTCAAATCAAGGTGCATAAAAATGAAAGGACTAAAAAAATCCTTAATTAAAACCCCAACGGTTCACCAACAAGAATAATTGTTACATTTGTTCGTACCGGTTTCTTGGCAAGGATTGTATAGATGTTGCATATTCTTTGCGGGGACGAACAGTCAGCACATTCACCTGTTTCTGCGCAGGGTGTTTTCAAGCCGAGCCTCTTTGCATTTATCGGTGCAACAATCTCCTGAACCCTTACTTTCGCTTCATTGATATCCCTTACAATCTTGTTGACCCCGCAGACAAGAATTACATTCTTTGGTCCGAACATCATTCCTGCCACTCGATTTCCAATAGAGTCAATATTGTAGATCTCCCCATTTTCCGTGACGGCATTACTGCTGCTGAGAAAAAAGTCGGCAAGCAATGCCTCCCGCCTTATCTTTACTATCTCTTCAGGCGACATGCCCTGTATAACAGGATTTAAAAACCTGACAGGACGATTTTTTACCTCGTCAAAGAAGCCGATCTGTCCCAGGGTTTGAGACCCACCAACCCCAACAGTTGCACCCTCGGGGATCATTTTAAAAATTTCTTCCAATGCATCTGAAGCCTTTGGTACAAATTTAGCAGCAAAATTGTTCTTTTTCAGCGCATTGAGTGTTCTTTGTACCTGCAGATCCTCATACCACTTTTCAAATTCCGTCATTTCTTTCATTATTGAATCTCCCTTACTTAAAAATTATTTTGAAGCAGGTCAGTGTTGTTGAATTCCATGATCTTTATCGAGGATTACCCCTATTATGCATGCATATGCTTTGCCAAAATAAATGAAAAATTCACCAACATTGATTTTCTATAATCTGCAACGCCCTTGTCTCATTCAAGGCTTCACGTGCCATATCTGCGGCCACAGACGTCATAAACCACTGTTCTATAATGCTGCCAAGATATGCCAGGTAGCTGTCACGGTCAATGCCGAAGCGAGCATGATCTATATCAACCCCAATCCGGGTGAATCGCCATAATTTATCAGCATCTTTTACTAACGAATCGTTAAGCGAGAGGGCCTCCTTCCTGGAGTCGTGGCCATCAATAATTGCCGTGATTTCATCTATCTTTATTTCATTATAATCAAGTGAACGTAGAATCTCCCCTGCAATCCTTGCCCCTTCGATCTCATGAATACGCCGGGTTTCCGTATCTTTGGTGTTAGGACCGAAGGCGCCAGATTGCTTGTCCTCCGGTACAATTTTCCAACCCACATCATGCAGAATTACAGCCGGCAAGACGATGTCTTCATCGGCCTCAGGGTAATGCTCCAACAATTGGCGGGCAAACATTAAAGATAAAAAGATGTGGATGTCGTTTTTGCGAGTATCCAAGAAAGGTTTTGCCATATCATAAATTTTGTCGTGGATAGTATCCATACCCTTCCTTGTTGAAGCATGTTTTTATACAGAAAGACTATTTTTACCATTAGGCAAGGGACTAAATCAATTTAATTTATGACTGAAATTGCCTGACTTTTTCGGTTCTTAACTACAGTGAATAGTCGTTAGTGAATTGTGAATAGTCAAACGTATCTTATTAAACCAGTATTATTGGTTTCGTTAATGTTGGCATGGATATCCATGCCAACAGCTTTATTCAGAGGGGTAAATCCTTGGAATTCTTTATCTTATCTTCCGTAACCATTTACTATTGATGAACTCGTAAAAAGTCGTATTTCTGTCGTTTTGTTATTCCCACGAATACCCTGAAGGGCACAAGCACGGGAATCCAGTGATTTCAATGTGTTCTGGACTCCAGTTTTCACGGGAGTGACGGTTTTTTGACTTTTTACGAGTGCATTATTATTCACTGTCTTTCTTACACTTGTGGCGGTCTTTTCTTACCATATGGAATTTTGGGCATCTGTTGCTGGACATAATCACAGAAAACCTGAAGTTCATAAAGGAATTTTTCAACGTCTTCCCGTATATACGTTCCAAGACCCTTTTCAAAACCTGTTTTTATGGATATCAGGCCTTTAACATGT